>CADCOX010000232.1 GCA_902803195.1 uncultured Bacteroidales bacterium | reverse complement strand
TCTTGAGGTTGAAGTAGTCGAAGACGGCGCCGAAGGGGAGCGACTTGGCTTCCTCGAGCAGGGCGAGGCGCTCGAAGTGCTGGCCGCAATCCTCGAACTGACGCAGCTGGGCAAGGGGCTCGAGGAGCGCTTGCAGCAGGCACTTCTGGGTAGCGCGCGTTCCAATAATATAAGCGCCGATGCGGTTGATGCTGGCGTCGAAGTAGTCGAGGCCGATGTGAGCGCGGTGGAGGGCATCGGCACGGATGAGCTCCTTGAAGAGGTCGAGCGTCTGATCGTTCATGATCGTTACGTGGTCGCTATCCCAACGGACGGGACGGCTGACATGCAGCATCAGTTCGGGAACGAACAGCAGCAGGGATGCGACCATATCCGAGACATTCTCCGTCTGTTCGTAGTGGCCCGTGTCGAGGGTGTACATCAACTTGCGGGTAGCGCAGTAGCCAGCTACGAAGTCGTGACTGCCGACAGTGTAGCTCTCGAGTCCGATGCCGAAGAGTTTGGCTTCGAGGCACGTCTTCATGCCCGGCAGCTCCTCCGTCAGGATCTCGTCGAGGCTCTCGGCGAAGATCTCGCGGTAGCGCTTGCGCTCTACGGTGAGGTCCTTCGAGCCGTCGTGTACCCAGATATTCATGATGGCAGGGTCGCCCTGAGCGCGTCCCATATAATCGGCTATACGACGGCAGCGCTTGGTATGTTCTATCCAGAACTCGCGGATGGCGGGGTCGGGGTTCGAGAGGGTGAGGTCGCCGCTCTTGGGATGCGAGAAACTAGTCGAGTTGAAGTCCAGCTTCATACCTTGCTCCTTGGCCCACTGAATCCAGCTGTCGAAGTGCTTGGGTTCTACCTGGTCGCGGTCGACGAACTGCGAGCCGAAGTCGCCGTAGATCTCATGGAGGTTAAGGCGATGATTACCCGCCAACAGGCTCTTGGCGAAGGCTACATCTGCGCGTACCTCGTCGATATTCCGAGCGCGACCAGGGTAGTTACCCGTCGTCTGGATGCCGCCGCTGAGGGCTTCATTACGCTCAAAACCTACGACGTCGTCGGCCTGCCAGCAATGCAGGCTGATGGGCGTCTGTTCGAGGTTAGAGATGGCTTGGTCGGTGTCGACGCCAATGGCCGCATAGCGCTCTTTGGCGATTTCATAAGACTTCAGAATCAGATCTTCTTTCATGATGGAATTGAGTCTATAAGTTTTTGTTTATTCGGTTTTGCGGCTACAAAGTTAGCGCCCGAAAACGTTTCGGAAGTTATGTTTTTTGACCGAAAGCGTGAGGTTTTTGGCCTTTATCAATGAATCACCCTACTTTAAAGGATTTTTAAGGTTATGAGGGCGCTTCTTCTCGTATTTTTTTGTAACTTTGCACCGAAATTTAATCATTTTATCAAAAGAATATGGATTTGAAAGTACTTGAGTTGAGCGAACAGGAGATTGTTCGCCGTCAGAATATGCAGGCACTGCGTGATATGGGCATCGAGCCTTACCCTGCAGCTGAGTTTCCAGTGACCGCTTGGAGCACGGATATCATTAAGGACTTCGTAGACCTTCCCGTCATCGGAAAAGACGAGGAAGGCAATGATGTCCGCGAGGCCGCCACGCCCGAGAACAGTCGCGTGGTGAGCGTGGCCGGACGTGTCATGAGCAAGCGAATCATGGGTAAGGCTGCCTTCGCCGAGCTGCAGGACTCGAAGGGCAGGATACAGGTCTACGTACAGCGCGACGCCATCTGTCCCGACGAGAACAAGGATCTGTATAATGTCGTTTTCAAGAAACTGCTCGACCTTGGCGATTTCATCGGCGTGACAGGTTATGTCTTCCGGACGAAGACGGGCGAGATCAGCGTTCATGTGATGGAGATGAAAGTCCTCTCCAAGTCGCTGAAGCCCCTGCCTATCGTCAAGACAGATGCCGACGGCAATGTCTACGACTCATTCGACGACCCCGAGCTCCGCTATCGTCAGCGCTATGTCGACCTTGTGGTCAACGCTGGCGTCAAGGAAACCTTCTTGAAACGCGCTACCATCGTCCGGACTATGCGCCGCATTCTTGATGAGGCCGGCTATACGGAAGTGGAGACGCCTATCCTTCAGAACATCCCCGGCGGCGCTACGGCCCGTCCGTTCATGACGCATTTCAATGCCCTCAATCAGGACATGTACATGCGCATCGCCACCGAACTCTACCTGAAGCGCCTCATCGTTGGCGGCTTCGAGGGCGTCTATGAGATGGGCAAGAACTTCCGCAACGAAGGCATGGACAAGACTCACAATCCTGAGTTCACCTGCATGGAACTTTATGTCTCCTTCAAGGACCTCAACTGGGGCATGGGCTTCACGGAGCGGATGTTGGAGCAGATTTGCACTGCCGTGAACGGTAAGCCCGAAGTGGAAATCGACGGGCAGGTCATCTCCTTCAAGGCTCCCTTCCGTCGGCTGCCCATCCTCGAAGCTATTCAAGAGAAGACAGGCTACGACCTCTATCCCATGAGCGAAGATGAGATACGCGAGGTGGCCAAGAAACTCGGCATTGAGGTGGACGAAACGATGGGCAAAGGCAAGCTCATCGACGAGATCTTCGGCGAGACCTGCGAAGGCTCTTTCATCCAACCCACCTTCATCACCGACTATCCCGTGGAGATGTCGCCGCTGACAAAGATGCACCGCTCGAAGCCCGGACTCACCGAGCGTTTCGAGTTGATGGTGAACGGCAAGGAACTGGCCAATGCCTATAGCGAGCTCAACGACCCCATCGACCAGGAAGAACGCTTCAAGGAGCAGATGCGCTTGGCTGCCAAGGGCGACGACGAAGCTATGATCATTGATCAGGACTTCCTGCGCGCTCTGCAGTACGGTATGCCTCCCACCTTCGGCATTGGCATCGGCATCGACCGTCTGGTGATGCTCCTCACGGGCAAATTCGCTATCGGCGAGATCATGCTCTTCCCTCAGATGAAGCCCGAGAAGCGCATCCCCAAGGACAAGCCCGAAGCTTTCACGGCCCTCGGCTTCAAGGAAGAGATTGTTCCTATCCTCTACAAATGCGGTTACAACCTCGTCAGCGACCTCGCAGGCGAGAAGGCGCAGAAGGTACAACAACTCATCGGCGAAGTCATCAAGAAGTACAAGCTGGACATCGAGAAACCCAGCGTACAAGAGTTGGAGCAGATACTCCCGTCGGTCTCTCCGAAAGAAGAGGGGGAGTGATTACCTGTCAAGGACGGCATTGATAATAATGTCTTCCTGCATTTTTGTTTTCCCTTTATTCCGTAATTCTTCAATCCTTAATCGTTAAGCCGTGTTAGGATTTGGTAACAAACAGTCAAAGGATACTACTCCCTCCCTCACAGGGAGGGCGGGGGATGGATCCTCTCCGTCTACTTCCTCCTCTTCTCCTTTCAATATCGCCATTATGGGCGGAGGCAGCTGGGCTACGGCCATTGCCAAGATGATGCTGGAGAAGAACGACAGCATCTGGTGGTACCTGCGTCGCGACGACCGCATCGAGGATTTCAAGCGACTCAGTCATAATCCAGCCTATCTGACCAGTGTGCACTTCGATGTCAGCCGCATCCATTTCTCAAGTGATATCAACGAGGTTGTGGAGCATGCCGATACGCTCATCTGGGTAACCCCCTCGCCTTACCTGAAAGGCCATCTCAAGAAACTGAAGGTCCGCTTGCGCGATAAATTCAACATAACGGCCATCAAGGGTATT
>CADCOX010000231.1 GCA_902803195.1 uncultured Bacteroidales bacterium | reverse complement strand
GCAACATCGCCAAGGGCGGAGAGACGGAAAACGAGAACGTTCACTAATTAAAATATTTACAGATTAAAGATTTACGAGACTACTCTTCTTAGAATGTTCTGCCAGGCCTCAAAGGTTCGGGCGATGGAATAGGAAGATGCTTTCGCTACAACTACCTTGCTCATTCGCTCCAGTCGCTCTGTGTTATGGGAAAGACTAATCAAATCCTGTGCAAAGGCATGTTCGTCGAAGGGGGGCACGAGTACGCCCTCATCTGAAGAACTTATGATTTCCGAAGCAGAATCAAAACTATTGAAAACTATTGGTACAACGCCGTTGGCCTGCGCCTCAGCTACAACAAGGGGCCATCCTTCGAAAGACGAGGTCAAGCAAAGAACAGAAGCCGTGTCGTAGTAAGGCTGCACATCTGTTTGAAAGCCTTCGAAACGAACATGCTGCAAGTGCAGTTCAGACGCCAATTCCTGTAAGGCTCGATGCTCAGGCCCATCACCTATAATGCGCAACGTCCAGTCGGGCAACTGCACCTCTGCCTCCGCCCAGATACGGAGCAGGCGGTCGACGCGCTTGTCGCGGCGTGAGAGTCGGCCAACAAAGATCGCTTCCTTACGTTTTTCCAATACCCTGTTTTGCTTTGGCACAATGGAATTAGGCAGCACATATATTTTTGCTGATTCATCGGCCAGACCCAGAGTGCTGATGAGCCGACGACGATTACCTTCGCAGAGCACTCCATAAGCATCGGCAGTGCGAAGGATACGACGATATTTGTTCAAGTAAAAATGACGGGCAATCCAAGAGGCGTGGCTCATCTCGTAGAAAGGCATGCTCTGCAGGGCAAAGATGTAGGCGGCGCCTGTCTGGCGCTTCAGCCAAGAGGCATAGAGCAATTCACGATAGCTGACGAAAGCACGGACCGCGTGCTCCCTAATGTAATCGCGAACGAATCGGGCCACACGAGGGGAGTACTTGACATTGCCATGCGGCAGCTCTACGACGTTGAAACGACGTTGCGTACCAACGGGATAAGCCTCAGCATGATGCTTGGTGGCCATCACCGTGACCTCATAGCCATGAGCACAAAGCTCGTTGGCAATATCCATCGTCACGCGCTCGGCTCCTCCGAAAGGAAAGTGCTTGTGAAGGAAGATGATATGAGTTGCCACAACTAAACAATCGTCGCTTGACACCTAATCCAAACTGCGCAAGTAGTGCTCCACACCGGCGATATCCTTGGGGGTGTCGACGCTGAGACTCTTACAGTGAGCATTGTAATAATAAATCGGTACGTGGTTCTCGATGAAACGGAACGAGTCGTTCTCCTCTATCTTCTCGATGGGTCCACGGGGCGTCGTATGATAGAAGTCCAGCGCCTTGCGGTTGAAGGCACCCACGCCAACGAACTTATGGAAGACATAATCCATCGCACCCTTAGGGTAAGGAATGGGCGAGCGCGAGATGAAGAGACAACGATCGTCTTTGGCCGTGACAATCTTTAGGTTCGTAGCATCGACCACTTCTACGGGATTTTCGAAATCTGTCATGAGGTTCGAGACATAGAGCTCGCCCTCTTTGATTTCTGCAGGTATGCACTGGATGATAGCTTCGCGCGTGAGCAGGGGTTCGTCACCGTTGACCATCACGTAGAGATCAGCGGGAATGCGGGTGGATACTTCATAAAGGCGCTCGGTGGCCGTGTCGTGGTCGGAGCGCGTCATGACAACCTTCGCACCGAAGGCTTCGGCAGCCTCGCGGATGCGGTCGCTATCCGTGGCGACATATACTTCGCTGAACTCAGGCACTGCCTTGCAATGCTCGTAAACCCACTGAATCATAGGTTTGCCCAAAATAAGCGCCAGTGGCTTCTCGAAGAAACGGCTACTGCCGCCGCGGGCGGGGATAACACAGATAATGTTCATATTCGTTATCGTTTAACTGTTAGCAATCTATAAACCATCCGTAGTATTAGTTATCTTCAGCAAGGCGAGGATTGGATGTTTGCGCCTGCCGGCGATTGTACTCCTCACGGGTGATGTACCACCGATTATGCGACCACAGCCAGAGCTCCGGCTGCCGCAAGATGGAGGCTTCGAGCATACGAAGGTAAGAGATGGTATAGGGAAAGCGTTCGCCTTCAGCAGGCTCGATTTTACGCAGTGAGATTCGATAATAACCACGACGAGGCTGCTCAAAGTCCATAAAGATGAAGCGCGCACCTATCTTAGAACCGATTTCCTCGGCACCTGTGATGTAAGCGGAGTCTTGGCCAAGGAAAGTGGTCCAATGCACCATAACATCACTGTTGGGATGCTGATCGGAGTTGAAGGCCACGAGGAAAGGTTTGCCCTCTCGTCGCAAGCGCAGAATGGTTCTCAGCACTTGCTTCTGAGGGATGCTGACGCTGTTGAAACGCTCGCGCAGACGCAGGAAGAGGGCGTCGAATGCCTTGTCGCGCAGAGGACGATAGACTTGACAAAACGTGAGGGGTTCCGTACAGAATTTATACATCTGTTCCGCCCATTCCCAGTTGCCACTATGTCCGAAAAGGATGAAGCAGGGAACGCCATCGCGAGCACATTGGTCTACGAGTTCTACGCCTTCGGGTTCTACACGACTGGCCATCTCCTCATCTGAGATATGGAGGAGTTTGATGATCTCAAACACGAGATCGCAGAGGTGGCGATAGAAAGCAACCTCTATCTTATGTCGCTCAGCATCTGATGCATTGGGGAAAACGCGTAGGAGGTTCTTGCGAACGACACGGCGACGATAGTGTAGGACGTGTATCATC
>CADCOX010000230.1 GCA_902803195.1 uncultured Bacteroidales bacterium | reverse complement strand
TGCCCTGTGACTGCTATCGTCAGCCATAGCGCAATCGTTGTCAGGAATCTCGTTTTCATATTCTTAAATTAACTTTAGCAAGCTCCGCTTGTTTAGAAGTTAAGAAGTTAAGAAGTTCTTCGCAGAGCGAAGCGTCCCGTAGGGCCGAGCGAAGACGAATGCTTTGTTCACAGAAATCTGATTAAAATAACATGGTCATAATGGTATCGTCTTAACTCCTGCCCAAAGGGCGAGCGAAGCGATAACTTCTTAAATTCTTAACTTCTTCATAACAACCGAAACTTGAATTACTTAAATCGCAAATAAATTGTAAATCGTAAATTGTAAATCGTAAATGCCTCAGCGTGTCGTGCCGCTGGCGCCTTCGTTACTGATGCCGGTGTTGATGTTCGGGTCTTCATCGCCGGCATTGCCACCCCAATCGATCGTAGTGTCGGAGATGGTGCCGTCAGCGCTGATGGCCTTGGCCTCGAGCACGCGGGTGCTGATGCGCGTCAGATACTGACCCAGGAAATCGGGGCCGAGTTGACCCTTCACCTCCTTCTTGTTGCCCACATACGGCTCGCCAAGCGTGGCGCCATGCTGGTCGAGGACGGTGACAATCATCTGGGCTGAGGCCTCGATGATGTACTTCTCCTGCGAGGGTTCGCCCTTCAAGGCGGGCTGCACGCTGAAGCCGGCTTTTGTGGGCAGCGAGGCGAAACTGACGGTCTTCGTCCAAGAGCCCGAGGTCACGGTCTCCTGTGCCTGCTCGCCGTTGCTGTCTATATAATAGATGGTGACGCTTGCGGCATCGAGCAGGTCCTGACTCAGGTTCACCTTATACTCGGCCTTGGCGCTTTTCGCTTTCAGTCCCTCAGGCTCGTCGTCGCTGCAAGAGGGAAGGCTGCCGAGGGCCAACAGGCCCCCGAGCAGCACACTCATTATCTTCAGATGCTTCATTGTCGGATGATTATTTCTTGATGACTTTCTTACCGTTCTTGATGACAACGCCCTTAGCGTGTTCGCTTACTCTGCGGCCGCTGAGGTCGTAGACGCGCTCGGTGCCGTCGCTGTCGATGGTGCGCAACTGTTCGATGCCGTCGACGTTCTCCAGCGCCATGCCGATGGCGGCGCGGGTGCCCTGACGGTTCGTCAGCAGGTAGCAGCGGTAGGGAGGAATAGTGACGGCGTTGTGGGCCTCAGTGTCCGAGAGTACGGGATGCCACTTCGCATCGTCGTTGAGCACGTAGGCCCCCAACTCGGCAGCACGGCTGTTGTCTATCCGCTTCAGCGTACCGCGAAAGGAGTAGCCTACAGCATCCTGCTGGTGACCATAGGCCGACCCGTCGCTCACCGGTATGGTGACCGCCGTGCCCGACCAGAGCGTTACGTCGTCGGCCTCGGCAATCATCAGATAAGGCTCAAAAGCCTTCATCGTCCCTATCTCCCGGGCGAAGACGAGTTCACCATCGTTGCGACCGGACAGCTGGTAGGCCTTGACGCCGTTCGGCACCCACACGTCGAAGGGCAGGCAGACGGTGTAGGGCTGCTCGCTCTTCTCGAAGATGCGGTTGGTTTGTGCCGTCGCAGCTTCGAAGGCTACAGGTAGCAGATAATCCTTGGCATCGTCGAGCAAATAGTCCGAGCACGTTGCCGTGCCGTCGGGAAGGCTCCATACCAGGTTGAGCCCATTGCCTGCATCGGTGCTGACGGGCATGTAGACGAGCACTTCACGTGCCAGACCCATATCGTCCCTTACGTCGGCTTGCTCCAGTTCGAGGCTGGAACAGTCTCTCAGATCGACATATCTCAGCGACGGCGTGCCGCTCAGCAGCTGCTTGCCGATGCTCGCCAGGGTGGCGGGCAGTTTGATGCGCTGCAGCGCCTGCATATTGCTGAACTGACCGTCGGCAATCGTATCGACCCTGCTGCGGGACAGCGGTTCCAGGTTGGCCACTTCGCTGTTGCCGCTGAACCATCCGTCGATGTTGTCGACGTTGCTCATCTGCTCCGGAGTGAAGACGGAATGCCGCGCCAGGATGCTGAAGAGGGCATCGTCGTCGAACGAAGCCTTGATCTCCTGCGAATGCTTGATCAGTATGGTAGAGTTGACGTACTTGTCGTAGGCTCCTGCAGGCACATAGATATGCGGTATCTGATGAGGCGTGTTGGTGGAGAGCGTAGGATCGGTGAAGGCGTCGCTGTGGAACCTGGGTACTTGCTGTCCTAAGAATGCCAGGTTCTCTAGACTGGGCAGGTCGCCCAAGGCATCGTCGTCGACGTAGTCCATCATGTCGCCCACCACGAGCGTCTCGAGGTTGGCCATGTCATAGCAGGCCTCGTCGGCCATCTTGGTCGCCGTACGCGGCAGGATGAGTGTCTCGAGCACGTCGCACTGCCAGAACATATTGGTGCCAAGGGCATTGTCCTCCATGAGGTAGTCGTTCACGTTCTTGGTGTTATAGTAGATGCGGTCGGCCACGATGCGAGCGTCGTAGAGGTCGAGATAGCGCAAGGATGCCATCGGTATGGGCGTGCCGTCGTCGATGGTGCGACCGGCCATGACGCGCAGCAATGCCACATCCTTACCGCCGATGGGGCCGTTGATCTTCAGGGCCGAATAGTCCCAGAAGTTGCCTTCCACGCTCTTGATGTAGTGGCTGTCATTCATGGTGACGCTGAGTCCTAATGCTTTGTCGAGCGTATTGGGTTCGGTGACCGTGACTTCGAAGACGTCGTTCTGTTGCGGGTTGTATGCGCCGATGTGCTCCTTGTACTGCGGCCAGGCAGCCCGATAGCGGCTGACCAACGAGTCGACCACGAACACCACGAAGTTCTCGGGCAAGTCTTCGAAGGCGTCGGCAGCCAGTGTCGGCGGTTCGGGATTGCCGGAATAGACGTTCAGCAGCGACGAACAGCCCTTGAAGGCGTTCTGGGTGATGGCGGTGCAACCAATGGGAATACCGGCTTCCCTGAGCTGGCTCATGCCGGCGAAGGAATGATCGCCGAGCGACTCCGCTCCAGCTATCAGCATGGCCTCGCGCAGGGTGGTGACGTCGGTATTGCCTTCGACGATGCCCTCCACGCTGCCGAGCACCATCAGGTCGAGCATCGTATAGACATCGGCAGCAGCCATGGCCCTCATGGCCACCTCGTCCTCGAAGAGCACCTGCATGCCTGCGGCACGGGTGTTGAAGTGGTCGTCGCCGCTGTAGGCGTTCCTCAGCGTCTTGGGTACGACGAACGAGCCGACCGGGACGCCGTTGCGGAACGCGTTCTCGTGCGTCTTGGGCTTGGCCTTACACAGCATCACGATCTGTCCCATCGACAGGCAGTTCTCGATGACATCCTTCTCGATGGTTTCGGTGTTGTCGCCGATGACCAGCGTCTCCAGGTTGCTGCAGGTGCTGAAGGCATCGTGGGCGATGACCTTGGCCGACTTGGGCAGGATGAGCGTGCGCAGGGCATCACATTTCCAGAACATATAGGTGTCCACGCGGTCGTTGGCCTGGATGTAGTCATTGCTGCCCTTGCGATTGTAGCAGACCTCCTTCTTGTCGTAGACGATGTCGGCATTGTAGAGGTTCAGGTACTTCAGGTGTCCTAAGGGGTTGAACGAGCAGTCGTCCACGTGGCGTCCGGCCAAGGTGCGCAGCACGGCCACGTCGAGGCCGTTGATGGGACCGTAGATCTTCAGCGAGTCGATGTGGGCGTAGGTGCCCTCCATCTTGAACGACGAGTTGAGGCCGCCCTCGCTGACCACCTTCAGTCCTAAGGCCTCGGCCAGCGTACCGGGCTGGGTGAGCCTCACCACCTTGCGCGTGGGCGAGGCCATGCCGATGTGGTTGGCATACTGCGGCCAGGCGGCGCGGTAAATCTCCACGAGCGAGTCGGGGACCGAGATGATGAAGTCGTCCGGCAGACCGTTGAAGGCGTCATTACCTAATGTGGGCGGCTGCGGGCGGTTGATGGTGATGCGCTTCAGCTGGCTACAGCCGCTGAAGGCGTAGGCGCCGATAGAGGCAATGCTGTCGGGCAGCTTGATGCACTGCAGCTGTCGGCTGTCGGCAAACATGAGCACGCGGATCTCTTTCAGTCCCACTGATCCGAAGGCCTCGAACTCGTCGAACGAAGTGATGTTGGAGTTCCTGAAACTCAGTTCGGCCATCTCCTCTGGCGTGATGCGCGAGAGGTCGACATACTGGCTGAAGGTCGTACCGTTGGCGCTGTACGCCCACTTCTTGAGGGCATCGTAGACGCCCTGGTTGTCCGTCCCTATCAGACAGGGCTGGAAGTGGTCCTTCCACTGCACCCATTTCTCATCGCTCAGGAAGTCGTGCTGCTTGTAGTAGTCCATGCGGATCTTCACGTTCGGCGAACCGGCGAAGACGCCTCTGCCGAGCTTGATCTTGTCGGGCCCCCAGTGCTCGGCTCTGTTGGAGCCGTCGGTGCGCAGGTAGAGCATGTCCACGTGCTCGAGGTTGGGACAGTCGGCCAGGCAGGAGTCGTTGAGCATCAGGTCGAGGTCGTCGTAGGCATCGCCCGTCCAGAGCAGGCCGTCGAGGTCCCAGAAGGTGAGGCCGCGCAGCTCGCTGTTGCCACGGAAGGCGTTGAAGTTGACGTTGTCCAGATGGTAGTTGTTGAACGTGCCGATGTCGTTGTAGAGCCTCATCTCGCCGTCCTTGCCGAGCCCACCCTTCTCGATGCCGACGGCTGTCAGGTGGTCGATGGTATGTTCGCCAGAGCTTTCGTCCACGCGACGCGAGTTGAGCTCGAAGAGGTTGGCGTACTGCACGCCGGCCTTGGTGTGACTTACTGGCAGGGCATCGTCCTCGACGACAAACATTGAGCGGTACTTGCCCCACATGGGGTCGTCAACGAAGTCTTGGAGTCGGCTCTTGCCCACACGGATTTTGAGTTGGGTAGTGTCGCAGCCGGCGAAGATGTCGGCGCCGTTCAGGACGAAGTTCTCAGGGCCTAACGAGCGGCGGTGGTTCGTGCCGTCCTCTACGTTCAGCATCAGGTCGAGCTCGCGGAGGGCCGAGCAGCCGTCGAAGCACTTGTCGGGAACGACGATGGCCAGCGGCGCATACATGCGGCCTGTCATGAGGCCATTGACGTCGTAGAACGATACCTTCCTCACGGCATTCTTGCCACGGAAGGCCCCGTCGCCGATCATGACCGTCTTGTAGTTGTACACCGAGCCTGGGTCGTTGTAGATCTTCACCTCGGGCGTGTTGTCTACATCTTTTATATATACGTGGTAGATGGTATGCTTGTTATCCCTGAACACGGTCAGCATCGGGCCTAAGTTCCACGACGACTTGCGCTTCTGCATGGCATTGGCCATAGCCTGAATGCCGTTGGTCATGCCTGTACTCGTCGCTGTCGTCGCTATCAGTCCCGTACCGTAGCAAGCCATGGTGTAGAGCGTATTGAAATACGTATCATAGATGGGCACATTTCTCATCACATACCGAGGCAATAGGGAAATAAGGTTTTTGAAGGCGCCACCGATAGAGTTTATCAAAAACTCGAAACCGTTATGCGCCATGTGCTTGCCGGCGCCGTTCAAGGTGAAAGTCATGGCTTGTGGCTCTAACCACCAAAATTCATTATGGGAAACTGGCAACAACATCCATTCGCCCGCTACCTGAATCGTTTTTTCTTTGGCCAAGTTCGCCGCCGCTTCAGAAGTAACCGCAATCCCGTTTTCCAAGGAGATAACGCCTGCATTGGCACTGACCTCGGCGGCAGAAGGCGCTACAGACGCACCCTGGGCCGCTGCCGACGAGCCGCCCGCAGTGGCGACGAGGAGTGCTACCTGGGCTGCAGCCGTCAGGATGGTGAAGAGCGACATTTCGCGCTGCACCAGCTCGCTCGTCGGCAGTGAGTTCAGCGTACGCGAAGCGAAGTCGTAAGTGACGCCGTCCACCTTGAACGGGCCAAACGCGGTAGGTAAGAACTGCGAGGCTACGATATGGTCTTTGTAGCGCGCCCAGTTGGGGTCGTTAATGAAGAAGTCGTATACCTCAGGCGCCACCATAATCTTCAGCTCGGGGTCACAGCCGTCGAAGCATCCCTTGCCAGGCACGATGTCTGTGGGCAGGAGGAACTCCATGCGGTTGCTGCTTTCGTAATTGTAATAGTAGAGGGCTACCTCCTTCAGGTTCGGACAATGGGCAAAGGCACTGTCGCCCAACACCAGGCCCATGGGGCAGCGGGCATTGCCGACGTACGACGGCGAGCTGTGGAACGTCACGCTCTTGATCTTGTTATTCCCCTTGAACGCGTCGGCT
>CADCOX010000229.1 GCA_902803195.1 uncultured Bacteroidales bacterium | reverse complement strand
TAGTCGTCCAAAAAGAAACGTTTACTAAACCAATTTACTCATTCAACTAATTAATTATTAACTGCTTTATGAAACACAAGTTACTCTCTTTAGTTGCACTTGCAGGTGCAATGTTTACGAGTGTAAGTGCTTGGGCTGTAGATCCTCCTACAGAGGTAGAGCCTGGCTACACTACTGATTGGACAGCTCCTCAAGATGGTGGCGTGTACTTCATTTACAACGTTGGTGCTGATCAGTTCCTCGGTGCCGGTAACAATTGGGGTACACACGTCGTCACAGCAGCAGAGGAAGATGGCGTCATCCCTCTCTATTACTGGGATGCTGGCGTGGCCCTCTCTGGTGGACAGTCTGACATGAACGTCGGCATGATTCTGCCGATGAAACTGACTAAGACCGAAAACGGCACATGGTACATCGAACACATGGGTTCTAACCGTACCGCCTGCTTCCTTAGTTCAGAGGACGGCAATAGCTGGATTGACTGCGATGCAGGTCGTCGCATCGATTTCATCATTACCGAAAGTGATGGTGGCTACACCATTCAAGCTACCAACACTGTTGAAGCTGGCACGTATTTCGGCGCTGTCGATCCTGAAACCGAGCCTGAAGAGTATCAGACTGTTGTTCGTAACGTCATGAACAACGTTACTGCTGAGACTGGCCACATCATCTGGCGCTTTGCTCCGACCAATTATGTGCAGTGCATGGCTTACGACAATAAGCTGGCACTCTATAACAAAATTGTCGAAGCTGAGGAGAATGGCGTTGATACTAGCGCAGCCGCTGCTGTCTATAACAACACAGCTTCAACTGCCAAGGACATGGAGGACGCTATGACAGCTCTGACCCTTGCCATCAACAAGAAGAAATTTGCAGAGCTCTTCAAGGGCGCTTCGGAGAATAATCCTATGGATATCACTGAATATGCTATTCAGAACCCGACTTTCGACTCTGGTATCGATGGCTGGTTTATAACGGTAACTGGTCAAAATCTTGGTTGGCAGCAACGTACTGACACTAATCCAAACACGGGTGAGTACATCACCAACTTCATTGAGGCTTGGATTCCCAATGGTAATGTACTTGGCGACGGTGTCGTTGCTCAAACTGTCTACGGCCTTCCTGACGGTAAGTATGTTCTCGAACTTGATGCTACTGCTTGCCATGATCCCGCTTCTGGTGATGGAACAGACATAGAAGGTGTTTACGTATTCATCCAATCAGGCAGTCAGGAGAAGAGAACTCCAGTTAAGACCATTCGTCTTGGCGTAACTCACTTCTCTGTTGCTTATGTTCACGATGGTTCTGACGAACTCACGTTTGGTCTTAAAGTCGAAGGCACCAATGCCAACTGGATATCTGCAGACAATTTCAAGGTTACTTATTATGGTCAGACAACTGACACTCCTGAAATGGCAGCCCTGAAAGAAGCCATCAACAAGGCTGAAGAATTGCAGGACAACATGTATGGCAATGATATCGAAAACAACGACAACCTCAACATCAGCGCTGCAGCAGCCAATAGCTTGAAGGAAGCTCTTACTAAGGCTCAGATTGCTCGCGACTCCGAGGAAGGTATCGAGGAGGCTACGGAAACTTTGAATCAGGCTTTAGATGAAGTTAGCATCTCCGCAGAGACTTACAAGGCTTATCAGCAGGTCTTCATTAATGCCATGTTAACGGCTCAAAAACTCACCGATGCTAACCAGTGGAAAGAACTTAGCGACGAGATTCTTGACTACGCTGAAGTTGAGCTGACTGAAGCCTTTAACGCTGGTAACCTCACCAACGAGGGCCTCGCTGAAGCTCAGGGCAAAGTAGCAGCTCTTATCGCTGATTTCCTCAATGATCCCGAGAAGATTCAAGAGGGTGATGACCTTACCATCCTACTTGTCAACCCAGATTTCTCTACGGGAAGCACTAACGATCCTACGGGTTGGACCATCAACAATGGTTCGATGACCGAGCTCCGTCTGCGCACCAAGAACATTGAGACCTATCACAAGCAGTTTGATCTGAGCCAGACACTCCACAACATGCCTAAGGGTGTCTACGATATTACGCTTCAAGGATTTGCTCGTCACGATGGTGGCGACACTGACAAGACATGGCTCTATGGTGGTATCACTAGGACTTATCTTATTAGCCTCAATGATGATGAAAACCAGATGCGTGAGGAGCCCATTTACTCCGACGCTACACTTGACACCCGTCCGAATCTGGGCGATGCCAACTATGACAACACTGCTTCCAACGGCTTATATAAGGCCAATGGTATGACAGGTGCTTACTACTGGTTCCAAGAGATTAATCCCAACACTGACGAGCCTTATTACACCAATCACGTGAAGGTGGTTCTCGACGCTCCTGGTGATCTTACTATCGGTATCCATAGCGAAACTGACACTGACTGGGTTATTTTCTCCAATTTCGGTATTGTATTCCGTGGTGAAGACCTCAGTGTATACTATAAGATGATTGATGAGCAGGGTGTTGTTCTCGAGGAAACAGTTGCAGCCTATCCCATGACAGAGGAGTGCCGCGAAATCGTCACCAACCTGCAGGAACGTATTGATCACAAAGACGACCTCACGACAACTGATGAGGCTGTTGCATTGCTGGCTGACATCGAAAAGGCAATCACTACGATTAAGGAAGCTCAGGCTCTCATGAACCAGGTTGTTGATGTCTATCAGAACTACAGAGATAAGGCAGAATTAGCTGAAATCACCGATAAGGCTTATCTCAGCCTGCTCGATGAGGTCGACAATAAGATAGCTTCAGAGGCTTATAAGTCTAACGCAGAAATTAAGAATGATATCCAGAAGATGACTGAGGGTTTCGTTCCTGCTGTTGTCGCAGGTGCTCAGCCTGGTGATGACATCACCGCCGTACTGAACAACGCCGACTTCGAGGCTGGCAACGCCAACTACTGGGAGGTCAACATCGAAGGTGGCAACCAGGGCTTCCAGAACAACGCTACTTACACCAGCACCACCGAAGAGGGCGACGAGATTACACTCAGCAACTTCGTAGAGGCCTGGCGCAATGGTGCTATCCTCAATGACGGTGACATCAGCCAGACTATCGCTGTTGCTCTGCCCGAGGGTTACTATCAGCTCTCTTGCGACGGTTATGCAGTCAACCAGGGTGGCGAGCCCGCAGAAGGCGTACAGGGTGTTTACCTCTATGCTAAGGTCGGCGAGACATCCATGACCACTCCTATCGGTATCGGTGGCAACTCGGGTCAGCCTCAGCACTGGACCGTTGAATTCCACTCCAATGGCGTAGACCTCACCACCGTAGGTCTGCTCGTACAGGGTGCAAACTGCAACTGGACGGCTGCCGACAACTTCAAGCTGACGTACCTCGGCACCACACCTCCTGATGCAGTCGAGAGCATTGCAGCTGAAACCAACGCTGCTGCCAAGACCATCTACACCATCGATGGCCGTCAGGCAAGCACGCTCCGTCGTGGCATCAACATCGTACGTCGTGCCGATGGCACTGTACAGAAGGTGCTCGTGAAGTAAGTTAGACCTTACTCATTCACAACCTAATAGGCGCTGCGGACCTTCCGCAGCGCTTTTTCTGTCATAATATTTGGGGCTTTCAAAAGAAACCACTACCTTTGCGCCACGAATCAAATAAAAAACACTATAGACAATGAAGAAATTCGCCTCACTGACCGTAGCCATCGCTGCTATCGTCTGCCTCACCTCCTGCGTGAGTTCCAAGAAAATCGTCTACTTCCAAGGCTCTGAGGATATGTTCCAGCAGGCCCAGCAAATCCTGCAGAAGTACGAGATGCACCTGAAGCCTGCCGACCAGATCCTCATCAAGGTGACCTGCGACAACCCCGAACTCCTGGAAGTATTCAATCAGGACATCACCCTCGGCGCCGGCGTCCGCAACGGAGCCAACATGAGCTATGGCACTACGGGCTCTATGGGTTCGGTCTACGGCTACACCATCGATAACAACGGCGACGTGAAGCTGCCCGTCATCGGCATGGTGCACGTAGGCGGCATGACCTGCGACCAAGCTGCCGTAGCCATCGAGAATACCATCTCGGGCAAGAACATCATCAAGAACCCCGATGTGACCGTGCGCCTGCTCAACGCCCGCGTAGCTGTTATGGGTGCCGTCAAGCAACCGCATGTCGTTGCCCTCAACTCCGAGCGCAACACCGTCCTCGACGTGCTCTCGCAATGCGGCGATGTCAGCGACCAGGCTCTCCGACGCAACGTGACCCTCTACCGCGAGGAGAACGGACAGCGCATGCGCTACGAACTCGACCTGACCGACACCAACATCTTCCAGAGCCCAGCCTTCTACGTGCAGCAGAACGACCTCATCTACGTAGAGCCCAACAAGAGCCAGAATGTGAAGAGCTCTGCATTCACCACCTTCCTCAGTGCAGGTGCCAGCATTGTGGCCGTCATCTCCAGCGTCGTTGCCGTCGTCATCGCCGTCACGAAGTAAAGGTTGTTGCAGACCGCACATATAGATGTTGAAAGATGAACGTATATACGTGAGCCATCTAACGTATATTCGTGAGCCCAACAACATACATTCGTAGCCCGATGAACGTATATTCGTAAGACCGAGAACATACATTCATATTTTTGAATACATACCTACACACTAAAGGCCCCGGCAATGCCGAGGCCTTTATCATTTGTGATGACCTAAGTTATCAGAACTTGTAGCCCAAGGTGAAGGTCACGTTGTGACGATCGAGGTTGACGCTCGTAGGATGGAGGTAGTCGCCCGTGGTGATGAACTGCGACTCGGGCTGCACAGCCG
Organism: uncultured Bacteroidales bacterium; assembly: GCA_902803195.1. Classification (GTDB taxonomy): domain Bacteria; phylum Bacteroidota; class Bacteroidia; order Bacteroidales; family Bacteroidaceae; genus Physcousia. The sequence goes on along the minus strand of CADCOX010000229.1, from coordinate 2,181 downwards.
TCTGGTAGTGATCGTCGAAGGCGTAGAAGTCACCCTTCTGATGACGATACTTATAGGCCACGTCGGCATAGAAGTTCTTGTAGCGGTAGCCCATGCCGAGCGAGAAGATGTTGGTGGCCTTCAGGTTCATGTAGTCGGTGCCGAGGACGTAGTTCATGTAGTAGGAGTCGATGCTCTGGTCGTAGCGGCCGTTGTCCTTCATGGGCTTGCTGTAGAAGTTGTAACCAGCACGCACGGCGAAAGCCTCAACGGGCTTGAACTCCAAGCCAGCACGCACGTTGTGGACACCGTTCATGACTTTCTTAGTCATCGCATTCATGCCCTTGTCGCTGTCCATGCCTACGCTCTGGTCGTCCCATCCATTGCTCTCATAGCGCGGATAGCCCATGGTAGCCTTGTCGTTGAGCGCATACTCATACTCAACATCCCATGCCAGGAAGTCCTGAACCGTCGAACCGATGCTGGCACGCAGTTTCCACGGAGAGTGGAGGTTGAACTCGAGGTAGCTGGCATCGGGGCTGTCATAGCCTTGGTACTTGCCCTGCTGATCGAGGTAAGTGTAGTCATAGGAAGCAGGAACAGCATCAGCATTCCAACCATTGTTCTTCCACTTGCTCCAGAACGTGAACCAGTTGTCCTCCTGACGGAGCGTGTACCACGTCGGTGTCTCAACGGCAATACCGATGCGGAAAGGGCTGTCCTCGATGGGACGGAAGATGGTACCGAGTTTGACGTTGAAACCAGCACCGCTGACATTGTGTGTGCCCTCGAGCGTGTAGTCCTGAACACTATAGTCGGGCAAAGGCTGACCACCGAAGTAGCCATCGCGCATCTCCAAGTAGGAGAAGTCGCTGTAGTAATTCAAGAAATCAATCCCAAACGTCAAACCCCAGAAGAAGCGGTTCTGTACGCCACCCGAGAGGTTCAGGTCCATGCCGAAGAGGTTGCCGCTTGTGGTGCGGTAGAATGAGTTCTGGTTGGCCTTGTACTGCAGTTGCTCGCCATTGCCAGCGAAGACATCATAGAGACCTGCGCTGTAGGCTTGGTTCACGAGCGAACCGACGTTTTCGGTGTAGTCGTCGTAGAAGTCAGCCATCAAGCCTGCCAGTTGCGCCGCTTGCGAGAGGCCACCGAGTTGTCCGTTCTCAGCAATCATCGAATGGCGGAAGTCGATCTTCTTCTGCAGATTCAAGGCGAAGTTGATGTGGTTCTCAGCACTGCGGCCACCGAAGGAGGCAACGAAGCCAACCTGATCGAAGGTGTAGTGAGCACGGTTCTCGCCCTCGACAGCCGGAGCGTCCTGCACGACGGCACCCATACCGATGCTGATGTCGTTGCGACGGAACAGGCCGATACCTGCGGGGTTGTTGGAGATCACGGAGATGTCTGCGCCGAGGGCGCCCATTGCGCCACCCATGCCTACGTAGCGAGCCGTTCCGTGGATGTCCGACGTGTTGGTCAGACGATCGTTGGTGTAGGTGTCCTGTGCCTGAACGGCAGTGAAGGCAAGCGCCATCATCGAGAATATAAAGATTCTTTTCATTGTCTATAATGATTTTAGAGAGTTAACATTGAAAGAAACTTGTAAGAAACATATAAAGCAGGGCTAAAGCTTAGCGACCACGGCCTCCGCCGCCACCACGACTACCGCCAGTGAAGCCACCACCGCCACCGCCAGAGAAGCCTCCGCTGCGGCTGCCGCCCGAAAATCCACCCGACGAGCTACCGCCGAAGCTGCTGCTACGTGAAGAGGACGAACTGGTGCTGGGCGTGTAGGAAGGAGTGGTCGTACGCGAGTTGCTGAACGAACCTACGCGCGAGTTGCTGCTCCTGGTGGTGGTAGACGTCGTCGAACGTGTGGTAGTAGTGTTGCCCATACGACTGTTGACAGTACGACTGTTGTCAACACGACCATAGGAGGAACGGCTGCGGTTCGTATAGCCGCTGTTGTTACCACCGCTGCGCGTTGTGGTACTGGTGTTGTTGCGGTTGAAGCCTGCGGAACGCCCCGTCATACCCGGACGACGCATGGCGTGGGAGCCAGCATACCAATCGGACTTGTGGCGATAGTTGGGACCATAGTTGCTACCCCAGAAATAGCGATAGGGATAGCCCCAGCCATAGTAACCGCCATACCAGTAGGGATCGTAGCCCCAATAGCCACGCCAGCCATAGCCCCAG
>CADCOX010000228.1 GCA_902803195.1 uncultured Bacteroidales bacterium | reverse complement strand
CAGCCAGGGACTCGACGAGTACTGGGTTGCCATGGGCATCCCTACGTCCGAACGGCTGGCTCAAGGCAAGACCATCAAGGCCGTGCGCTTTGCGTTGGCCGGCACATCGGGTCTGTCCGACTTCCACCTCTGGATAGCCGAGTCGCTGCCCCATAGTCTGGACAACGTAGCGGTCGACATTCCCGTGAAGACCGCCGACCTCGTCAATCAGAACTTCACCGAGGTCGAGCTACCCGAAGCCTACGAGGTGCCCGCCGGCCGCACGCTCTACGTCGGCTACACGTTCAAGGTCACCGAGCTCGTCGAGGGGGCCGACTACCCTATCATCATCCGCTACGACGGCTCCAATATCGACGAGTCATGCTGGGTTAACATCCCTAATATGACCTACGGCGAGTGGACCGACCAATTCAAGGAGTACGGTCCGGTTGCCATACACGTACTGCTCGATGGCGAATTTCTCCACAACGCTGTCAGCGTCTCCGACTCGTTCGTCGACATCTTCGCACTCCCCGGCAGCACGGCCGAAGCCGCCATCACCCTAACCAGTCAGGGCTTGGGCGAGGTCAAGAGTATCGATTACATCGTAGGCGACGCCAACACCGAGAGCGAGGAACGTCACCTCGATCTCAAACCCTTCGATGGCATCGGGTCGCAACAGACCGTCAAGATTCCCATGACGGCCGATGCCGAACTCGGACGCTCGCCCCGTTACATCACCATCACCAAGGTCAACGGCGTAGAGAACGCCATCGAGGATGCCATCGCCTCGGGCTACTGCGTCACCATCTCCAAGGCCGCTCCCCGCAAGACCGTCGTCGAGGAGTTCACTGGCACGTGGTGTGGATGGTGCCCAATGGGCATCACTGGCATGCAGAAGATCAACGAGCAGTTCCCCGACGAGGCCATCACCGTCATCGTCCATAGCGACGACCCGATGGCTGTTACCTATGGCGTCACCGCTCCCTCCTTCCCCTACGCCATGGTCAATCGCAGCACACCCGCAAGCCCCTACTACGGCATCAACGGCGAGCCTTTGGGCATCTGCGACCTCGTAGCCGAGAAGAACCGCGAGACGCCCGAGGCCAGCGTGGAGCTCCAGCAACCCGTGCTCACCAAAACCGGCAGCATTACCTTCAAGACCGACGTCACCTTCTACTACAATAACAATAAGTCCAACTACGCCATGGGCTATGTCCTCCTCGCCGACGACCTGAAGGGCGAAGGGCGCAAATGGGCTCAGGCCAACTATTTCTGTCAGGATGAGAACAAAGACAGCTATGCCGACGACGAATACCTGCGTCCGTGGGTCGAGGGTTCGCCCTACATGAAGATGACCTACAATCACGTCGTCATCGACTCCAAGGATATGGACGCCAAGGGCACCGCCCTCAAAGCGCCCATCGTGGACGGTGCCTTGCGCAGCCTCTCCTCGTCCTTCTCGCTCACCGGCAACGCGGTGATGCAGCACTTCGAAGGACTCAGCGTGGTTGCCGTGCTCTTCAATACTGCCACGGGCACCATCGTCAACGCCGACATCCGTCCCGTCGTCATCGCCGACGACTTTGCCTCCAACAAGGCACAGCTGAAGAATTTCAATCCGACCACCGTCCTGAAGAGCAGCGAGAGCACGGTCATGGTGCCCGTGGCCAACTTCGGCATAGAAGGCATCAAGAGCCTCGACTACACCGTCAGCGCGGGCACGACCGAGATGGAGAAACGTCACCTCGACCTGCAAGTGCCGATCACCAACTTCGGCGTCTACACGCCCGTAGCGTTCACCGTCGCCACTCCCGACGAGACGGGCGTGAGCAAGTACACCATCTCCCTCACCGCCGTCAACGGCTCCGAGAACGAGGCCACAACTGGCAAGAAATCGACCAACGAGCTGACCACCATTCTCAAGACCTCGCCCCGCAAGACCGTCATCGAGGAGTACACCGGCACGTGGTGTCCATGGTGCCCCCGCGGCATGGCTGCCCTGAAACGCGCCAACGTGGAATATCCCGACGATGCCGTTCTGCTGTCCATCCACAGCGGCAGCGGCAATAATACCGACCCAATGCAAGTGGCAACCTTCAACAACATCATCAAAGGTCATCAGTTCCCCTCGGCCGACGTCAACCGCTATCGTGCTGTCGACCCCTATTACGGTGAGGGCGATGGCGGATGGGGACTCGGAGCTGTCATCGAGGACGAGCAGAGTCATCTCTCTGAGGCTGCCATCAACCTCCAGCAGCCCGTACTCGACGAGAGCTCGAGCGTCATCAACTTCGTTACCGACGTCACGTTCCAGATCAACCGCGCTATTTCGCCCTACCTCCTCAGTTTCGTCCTCGTGGCCGACGGTCTCACCGGCACAGGGAGCAACTGGACACAAGCCAACTACTATCCCTATTTCGGTGCCGACGAGAGCGACCCCTATCTGATGGAGATTGTCAACTGGCCCGTATTGGCCGAAGGCTTAGTCTTCAACCATGTAGCCGTCGCCGCCATCGGCATCGACGGAGGATTGGCCAATAGCCTGAAGTCCCCTGTCGAGGAAGGACAGGTGCAGACCTACGCAGGCCGCTTCAACATCAGAAATAATGCGCTGGCCAAACAGGCCACGGCGTTGCGCGTGGCGGCCCTGCTCTACGACAAGAACCGCAAGTGCTTCATCAACGCCGACCAGAAGGAGGTCATCACCCTGGCCAATGGTATCCATGACGCCGTCCTCGGCGTACAAACCCGCGAGGCTGAGCGCTTCGCCACCGACGGTCGTCGCCTCACCGCTCCCACACGCGGCATCAACATCGTTCGCATGAGCAACGGACAAGTGCGAAAAGTGATGGTGAAATAAGCATCATCTTAGATATTCTAGATTTTCTAGATTTTCTAGATTCTCTAGATTCTCTAGATATTCTAGATTCTCTAGAAAAGCCTACAAGCAAAAGGCGGCTCTGAGGTTACCCTCAAAGTCGCCTTCTTGTGTAATGGGAAGTGAACTCGTCATCATCCAATCCCCTCTTTTCCTTCCCCTCTTTTCCCCTAAAGACCCCTCTAAATCTCCCCATCAGGGGAGACTTTCCTTTCCGGTTGACGACACTGCACCAGCCCTCTCCCCTCCCTGACGGGAGGGGTCGGGGGTGGGTCTGTTATTTCCCCAAAATCACGTTCACCAGCGCCGTGACGTCGGCTATCGTGATTAGGCTGTCGCGGTTCACGTCGGCCGCGTCGTGGTCGTACTTGTACGGCTCTACATTGTCTTTGCCCAAGATGACGTTCACCAGCGCCGTGACATCAGCGATGGTGACCTTGCCGTCGCAGTTCACATCGCCACGGAGCGGGGCCCTCGCGTAACGTACCTCTATGCCGTAGAGGTTCTGCGTACTGCGGTTGGGGTTGGTCAGCGTGATGCTCTCTGCACTGCCCTTCCAGCCCTCGTAACCGAACACCTGGCCTGTCTCGGCGTCGGCGAGTCGCTGCGAAATATTCAGCGGCCAGGCGCCTATGATGACATAGCCCCGAGGAGCGGTCAGCGTCAGTGTGGCGCCCGTGGCCAGCCGCAGACCCTGCTCTTGGCTGATGTAGTTCACATAGCTGTCCGAAGTCCACTCGTCCGTCGCCGTAAGGGTGAGGCCGTCGTAGCTGAACGTCTGCTCTGTGCCGAACACGTTGCCGTCGGTGCCGGTCGAGTAGGTACCTATCACGGCATCGCCCTCCTGGCGGAAGTCCATCACCACGGTGTGCGCTGTCAAGCTGATGTCGAGGATGAAGGGTGCGCTGGGCATGCCCGTGCGCGAGTCCACGATGAGCGGACAGACGGCAGCCAACTCACGCTCCTCGCCGCTCGGCAGCCACACCTTGAACGTGATGTTCTCGCGGTGGCTTTGGCCCCATGCCAGGTACGATGTCACAAGTCCGTCGACGCTGTAGGGATTGCCCTGCTGGTCGGTGCCCGAGATGTTATGCGACACCTGCGTCTGCCGGCATTCGCCCGCCACGAACATCGCCACCTCGGCTCCGTTCACAGGCACGCCGTTGTCCACCACCTGACCCGTGAAGTTCATGTACGACTCGTACTTGCCGGTCTCCACGGGCGTGTAGTGGGTGGTCTGAGCCATGACCGTCGCGGGCAGCACCGCCAGTGCCGCCGCGACAGCCGTGTTGATAAATAGTCTGTTCATGTCAGAGCGTTATTACTTGTTCTTTACCACTACCTTCTCGTTGCCACGGATGTAGATGCCACGCTGCAGTTTGCCCTTAGATGCATTGCCGTTGAGTTTGCGGCCGCCGAGGTCGTACCAGTCGGCATTGCGTCCGGCAGCTATGGCGTTGATGCTTGTAGCCATGCCGTCCAGGTCGATGGTCACCGGCTTGGCGAGCGAGCCCAGCTTCTGGTCGGTCTGATAGGTGAGAGGCAGGTCAATGAACGCTTCCTCACCATCGACGAAGGCATGCAGTTGCATGGCCTCCGTGCGGTTGCCCGGCACGAGCAGGAACAGGTAGCCGTCAGCATCCGAGACGATGGTGGCGCGGCATTCACCGCCCACGAAGGCTGCCACTTCGACGCCCTCGACGGGCATGCCGTTCTGCAGCACCTGACCTATCATCACCATATTACCGGGATAGGCCTCAGGCGCTACGGGCTCGAAGAAGTAGTCGCGAGGTTCGACATAGGCTTTCACCTTGGCAGCGCCTCCCGCAGGAGCCGTCGACGGATAGGTGAACGTCTTGACGCCCGTGGCCTCGGAGGTATAGATGTAGCCCTTGCCGGGTTCCATCAACTTGAGCGTTCCTAGCCACTCGGCGTTTGCCTTGCTATAGACGGCGAATCCGCTCTGGTTCTTCACCATATCGTCGTCCTCGGGGTCGAGACCTGCGAAGGCGTCGGCGGGTGAGAGGGTGAATGAAGGCGGATAGCCTATCCATGTCAGGCCGCTCTTCACAGCAATCTGCGTCCCTGCCACATCGGCGGGCGAGCCTATGATGCTGGCTGTTCCGTCGGCGGTGGCGAAGAGCTTGTACATCGACACATTGTCCATTGCTGTCTGATTGTCGCTCCAGCCGTACAGCGGGTCGTACTCAGTCGTGCTTGTCGGACCGTTGATGATGGTCAGGATGTCGAGCGCATCGGCCAGCACTACGGAGGGGCTCATGTCGGCGAGGGTCACGTAGAGTGACATCCAGTTCCAGCCCTCCTTCAGGTCGATCACTTGCTCTATCTTATCGCTCACGTTCCAGATGAACGGGGTGGCGAGTTTGCCCAACCTCACATCCCTCTCGAAGAACACGTCATCGACGGTCTCCACCACGGGATAGACCTTGCCCGTGCTAGCGTCGTAGGCCTTGAAGGTCAAGATGTCGCCGCCGTCGTTGTTGCCATACACGGTCATCATCGTGAAGTACGAATCGAAGGTTCTCTCGTACTGCGGCCGTGCCACGCCTACGCAGTCGCCTGCCTCGTTGAAGGCGGCCACAATGTCGTCCTCGTCGGTCGAGAGTTTACCCTGGAACTGCAGCTGACCTACGATGCTCATCGTGAACTGGTAGCCGCTAGCGTTGACTGCCCAGTCGGGCTCGTCGCCCTTCACCTTGAGGTTGATGGTCAAGGGTTCAGCGATATTGTTGTTGCCCGTCAGGTAGATGGTCTGCTCGTACTTGCCGATGGCCGTGCTCTCGCTGACCGTGAACGTAATGGTCTTCTTCGACTGCGCCGTCAGTGTGCCGCTGGTGGCGCTGGCAGTCAGCCAAGTGGGCAGTCCGCTGAGCGTCCAGTTCTCCGACAGGCCGCTCTCGTTCTCGATGACGGCTTCGAAGGTGGTGCCCTCGCCGCTCTGCTGCTCGAGTGCCAATTCGTTATCGCCCTGCCATAGCAGCTGGTTGCGCTTCACGAAGGCCGTCCAACTGATCTCTGTCGACTCATTACCGTTCATGTCCTTCACACCTCTCACGTTGAAGTTCAGCGTCGTCCCCTCCACTCGGTCAGGATCGGTGTCGAGGTTGATGATGATCGAACGTTCGTTGGCTACGAAGGTGAAATCCACATTTGTCGCCTCGGGCTTCACTTTCAGTGCCGGGGATTCGTCGGTGTAGCTGATCGTGCCGCTGGTCATCGCAGCCTCCTTGCCGGTCAGCACATACTCCTCGGTCGTGTAGTTGTAGACCTTGTCTTGGTCGGAAGCAGTACTTACCGATGAAATGATGCCTGTGCTCGTATCGCGAGTGAGTTTCTCGAACGAGTAGTAAGCCGCTAGGCCGCCTTCCTCACCCGTCAGGCGTTGCGAGCGTTGGCTGCTCAGCAGGTCGCCCGTCATCGAAGCTTTCCAGAAGCGGATCTCGTCGACGGTACCCTTGAAGAACGAAGCGTTGCCGCCCTTGGAGCCAACATAGAGCCACGTCCCTTCCAGCGCCGGCACAGCCGAGGCCGACATAGTCTTCACGGCCTTGCCGTCGACATAGACCGTGGCGTTTCCACTGTGTAGGACGTTCAAGGCCAAGTGATGCCAAGCATTGTCCAGGTAATCGTTCTTGCTGATCTCGGTATCTACGCCATTGGCCGTCATCGTCAGTGCACCGGTGCTGCTGAAGCCCATACTCACCGATTGCTCGGCAGCCGAGAACAGGGTCGCGGCCGCTGTGTTCTGAGCCTTGGCGCCCTTGAACCACATCTCCATCGCATAGTCCTCGGTCGAGAGAGCGCTGCAGTCCGCGATGTCAAGCTTTAGGCTGTTCGAGCCATTCAGGCTCACGGCCTTGTTGTCGTTGTTCAAGTACCAGGTGTTGTTCGGCAGTGTCAGGTGGCGATTGCGAGCATAGTCGGTGGCTATCAAGCCATTGCCCTCGTCCATCTTCCAATAGCCGATGAGGTTCGGCGTCGATGGTTTCTTCGTGATGTGCATCTCGGCCTGCGCCTCGTACATCTCGCGAGCCTTGTCCCAGAGTGTCAGTTCGTGGATGGCACCCGAGAAGTTATTGCCCAAGGTGATACCGCCCGTTCCGGCATAGTCGGCTACGGGTTGATTCGTAAACATATCCCTGGTATAGGTGTCCGTTACGGCGCGAGCGCTCAACACACTGCTGCCGCTCTCGAATTTGTAGGCGAAGGCGAGGAACGTCCACGTGTTCTTCTCGATGGCATTCGTCGAGGTGTAGCTTTCGTTGCCTATGGTCACCACCAGTTTGTTGTTGTCGTCGACGCTCAGTCTGAACCGCTCGTCGCCGTTGCCATGAGTGAAGATGTCACCCGCTTCTTCCACGCGCACCCACAGATCTGCCGAGAAGTCTTTGCGTGCCAGGTTGATGCTGGCCTCGGTCTTTGCGGCATAATCCGTGTTCTGTGCCGAGAGCGCCACGTCATGTTTCACTTGCGCCCCGTTCAGGACACCGCTCACCACGAAGTTGTTGTCCTTCAGCACCGCTTGCTGGATGTCCTCGTTGAAGGTCACGCTGATGAGGTCATCGGCGTTCAGCACGCCGTCGCTCGGACTAGCCAGTCCGAACAGCTGCGGACGGTTCACGTCCTTCACCAGTGTGAGCACCTCGCTCTCCGAGGTCACGGGACTGCCTCCGTACATGGCCTGGCTAAAGGCACGGAACTTGTAGGCACCGTCCGTCCAACTCGACGCATTCATGTTCAGCGGCAGGGTAATCACGCCGTTCACGGGCAGCAACAGCTGGCTGGCGTCCGTGCAGACGTCCTGGTTGGGGATGTAACCTTGTAGCAGGGTCCAAGTGGTGGCGCCCGGCTTCATGTATTGGATGTCGACGCGTTGCAGGCCGACGAAGTTGCGGTCGAAGCCCGTCACCGTCAGCGTCACGTCTTCGTTGACGTTGCTGGTGTTTACCACCGTCTTGTTGATGGCCAGCTCTACGGGCGTGCTGGCGGGCACGAAGTGTGCGCTGAGGCTTATCTCGCTCTTGATGGCTCCGTGTATGGAGGTCTCATCGTTCTGGCAAGTGCTTCTCAGGGCGAGTGTGATGTCTTCGTAGTCGGTCACGTCGAGGTTGCCCTGCTCGAGGGTGAGGATCATCTTCACCGGCTCGTTGCCTGCAGGCACTAGGACCGTTCGTCCGTTGCCGATGGGACCTGTGGGCAGGCTCAGCTTCGCGCCCTTCGGGTTGGCGCCATCCACGGGTACCAGCTCGAAGTAGGCATCGGCGTCAATGCCGCTTTTGTTCAGCAGTTCCAGTTCGAACTGCGCCTTGCCGCCTGTGGGAACGCCTGTCAGGACTCGGTTCTCACAGCGCAGCACGGGCTTCTCTATCTGCACCGTAGCGGCAGACAACTCGGTTCCGGGATTGTAGTATTTGGTCACTTCCAGGCCCTCGTACGGGCATGAACTCTGGCCGCCCCGGGTACGGAACACCGGGCTGTGGTTGTCCGAAGCGCCATAGATGTCGATCGTGAACATATCGTCGGCACCACTGTCGGCCAGCGTGTAGCTGAAGACGGCCACCATAGTGCTGTCTTCGACGGTGGTCTCACCTCCATTCTGCTGATTTTCGAGCGGATGTTTGGGCGTGCTATGCGTCTCATAGGCAAAGTCTACGCCTACTCCGTTCAGGGTGGCACCGAGATCCATACCGAAGTCCGAGATAAAGGAATACGTATGGGATATCGTATGCGTGCCGGTGATCGATGTCGACTCCGTCTCTACGATCTCCACGCCGCCGCCGAACGACTTGTTCTTCTTATTGAGATTCGAATTGCTGAAACACCTCAACTTGTAGGCCTCGTTGTCGGCCAGTCGCTCCTGCCATACCCTGATGCTCTCGTTGTAGTAGTTCACCATGTCGATGCACGACATCTTACCTTTCAGATAGGTATAGGTGCCCTCCTCGCCGAAGTTCTCGTCGTCGTAGCTCAGGCTCGTCACGTAGCGTGGCTCGTTGCCATTGTTGGTTTCGCTCGCCGGATTGGCTACGGGCTCCAAGAGTTCGTTGCGCACGCGCTTCATATTGGGGATGACCTCGTTCTCAATCTGGTATTGCGTGTAGGCGAAGTGGGTGTCGAACTCCTCGCCTATGGTGATTCCGTTGTAGGACTCTACGCTTTCGGTCACGCCGTTGCCCTTCAGTCCTACCGTTTGCGAACTGCCGAACAGCAGGTTCCGGCTGTCGCCGATGAAGATGTCGGCGTCGGCGCCTACCATGTCGGGGTCAGCGCTGGTGCTGATGGCCGTGGAGGTCTCGATGGTGGTGGTGTAGGTGTCGACCGTGTCGCGCTGCTCGGTCCGTGTGTGTCCGGTCGAGAAGTCGGCAATGGTCTCTATCTCCGTCTGTATGGAGACGAACAATCCCTCTTCAAGCTCCACTTTCGGGCCGAAGTGCATGTTGGCCGAGAAAGTGCTTTCCGACGAGCTGGTCTTCAACGTCTCCGTGGTCAAGTTGGTTACCTTGCCCGACTCCCAGGTGGCGAACGACGAGTCGCCGTAGGGGTCGTGAAGCACCATGTCGAGTCGGTCGGGCCCCTTCGTGGTGAAGGTGTTGCCATCGGGCAGGTCGCCGAAGATGATGGCCTTCAGTCCGCTACCGGTCGGGCCGCTCCAGGGACGGGGTCCGTCGCCATTGTCGTAGATGATGTTCATCGTACGGGTGAAATCGCCCTGGGGGTTAGGCAGACCGACCTTCCACTGGTAGGTGGCCTCGCCATTGGGATCGAGCTGCAGCTGATTCTCCTTCAGGTCTACCACTTTGCCTATGTTCGCGCCGTTCTCAGGGGCCGCGTTGTAGACCTTCTGGCTGGCGCTCAGCTCATTGCTGATGGTCACTACGACGTCGCTCAGCGGCACCTCCGTGTCGCGTTCGTCGTCGTCCAGACCCTCGTCGTAGTTATGGTAGACCTCATAGCCTTTCAGCTTGAAGGTTTTGTTGCCTGCCACGCCGAAGATGGGATAGCCGAACCGATAGGTCACGGCGCCATTGGCGGCCACCTCATAGAGGCTCACCGTCTTCGACTGCTCGTTGCCGGCATTGTCTTTGTATTCGTAGGTAGCCTTTTCGTCGCCGAAGACCCCTTCGGGCAGCACCGTCCTGCCCTGCATCTGGCGCACGCTCAGCACGGGGTCGGTGTGCTTAGTCAGTTTCATCGAAGCCACGTACTCGAAGTAGCGGTATCCGCCGTCTTCCTCCGGGATGCTGTCTTTCAGCACCGTCGCCGGGCGGCTGGCATCGACGCGCGGCAGCTGTTCGGGGTCGAACGTGTAGGCTCCTTGGGCCTGCGTGTTGACCATCTGTACGGACGCCACCCTGTAGTCGAGCGGCGGCAGCAGCACGGCGAACTCGCCCGTCGCGGCATCAGTGGTGATGACAACCCTCTGGGCCTGGCCTTGCTCGCTTCCGCCGGTGCGGTAGCCCTCGCCGGTGGCCGTCACGCCTGAGGGGTAGGTCAACGGCATGTTCGTCGTCTCAGGTCTGAAGCCATTGCTCACCAACCCTGCCGTATCCTCGTAAGCGTTCAGCATATAGTCCAAGTTCGGGATTTCCAGTGTGACGCGGGCCTGTCCGATGGTGTTACGGCTTTGGCCGAAACCTAACGGCTTGTCGCCATCGATGGCACCGCCTACCACGCGGCCTGCCACGGGCACCAACGTGTTGTCCCAGAATGTGAAGCCGCTCTCTTTCTTGATGAACTCATAAGTGGTCTCGTTCAAGCCCGTCGGGTCGTCAGGTATGCGGCCTCCTTTCACGAAGGTGTGGCCGTCCTTCGAGGCGCTGATGTAATGGCGTCCGATGGGCACGTCTACAATGAACTTACCCTCGGCGTCGGTCACGACAATCTCGTTGTTGCGCGAGGCCAGGCGGCCGTCCACGCTGATCTGTACGCTGTCCACGGGGATGTTCGTGCCGAAATAGCGGATGGTACCGCTGACCTCGAACGACGAGATGTCGGTGAAGTCCACACCGCTGTGCACCAGCGACGAAGCACTGACATAACGGCTCTGGCGCTCGGGCGAGAACTCGTGGCTGTCCATGATCGGTGTGACGCTGTAGTTCGTGCCATCGCCATTGAACGGCACGCCGCGCACGACGTAGTTGCCCTGATTGTCGGTGTAGCCCAGCAGGCCGAACTGACTGCTATCGGGCGTAGTAGCATCGAAACTACCGCCAACCAGATCGCCGTGGTTCTCATTGGCTGCACCTGCGTTCTTCGAGTAGTCGTAAGCCTTCGTCAGCGTCTGAACGCCTTCGTCCAGCGGGATGTAGGCCACAAGCCCGTCCTCGTTGCCCGCCAGCGTGCGGTCGCCACTCGCGACGATCTCCTCGTCGGAGAGGGCACGCGAATAGATGCGTATCTCGTCCAAGTAGCCCTGGAACTGCGGCTTGCTCGTGTTCGACGAGTAGCCGAAGTGCAGGCTCTCGGCCGAGAGGGCTTGTCCGGCATCGCTGTAAGTAGCCGTCGCGCGGTGAATGTCGAAGGTGCTCAGCGTGAAGCCAGAGCCGTCGTAGCGCAGGGTGATGAGCGTGAACTCATTAGGCTTGATATAGACGCCCGAGGCGCTGCCGCGCAGGATCAGCTGGTAGCGTTGGTTCGCAGCATCGTAGGTCGAGAGTTGCAGCAAAGCCGTCGAGGCTCCGTTCTCCTCCAGCAGCACAGCATTGGCCGTGCGCGTAGCATCCTCGGTATTGGGGCGCAGGAAGAACTGAATCGTGTAGGGCGAAGCCGTTG
>CADCOX010000227.1 GCA_902803195.1 uncultured Bacteroidales bacterium | reverse complement strand
GGAATGATGTTCAATATGGGTCAGTTGCTCTCCGTGCCTTTCATCCTGCTGGGTGCTTGGTGCGTTTGGAGGGGAAGTAGGAAGGTTGAGAAGTTGAAAGGTTGAAAAGATGAAAGGTTGAGAAGTTGAAGGGTTGAAATCCCGAAATGTCGAAATATTGAAGTCTGAGTTCTCGAAGAATACTGAATCAATAACAATCGAAATATGAGAGATAAGCTATTCGTACTTGCATTCCTGCTCTTCGCCACAAGCGCGAAGGCACAGAACGTAGGCGAACAACTGAAGCAGAACACCACTTTCGGCGGCTACGTAATCACCAAAGCCAACGCTACGACGCAGGAGGGTGCCAAAGTGAAAGCCGACATGGGTGTGCGACTGGTGCGCCTCTATGTGGACACACGCCTCGGCGACTTCCAGATGAAGTTCCAAGCTCAGGCCAACGGCAACACCAGCGGCGTCAACGGACCGCGCATCGTGGACGCCTGGGCGGAATGGCAGCATTGGAAGGAGTTCCGAGTGAAATTCGGACAATTCAAGCGCTGTTTCACCTTCGAAAACCCCATGCACCCCTGGCTCATCGGACACGGCACCTACACACAGTTGGTCGACAAGCTGGCAGGCTTCAACGACCGTACGGGCGAGCATGCCTCCAACGGACGCGATATCGGCCTCCAACTGCAGGGCGACCTCTTTACCTCGCCACGCGATGGCCACCGCTGGCTCCACTATCAAGCAGGCGTCTATACGGGTCAAGGCATCAACTTCGCCGACCGCAACACCCGAAAGGACGTCATCGGAGGCCTGTGGGTGGCTCCGCTGAAAGAACTGCAGATTGGCGCTTTCGGATGGACGGGCAACTACGTCAACAACGACGGAAAGACCCTTGAGCGCCGACGCTACAGCTTCGGCATCAACTACTCAGCCGACTGGGTGGCACGAGCCGAGTTTGCTGTGGACAACGCCTGCGGCGGTGCCGATGCTTGGTACATCCTTGTGGGCACGCCCACATGGAAGCGCTCGCGGCTCTTTGCCCACTACGATGTCTACCGCGAAGGTAAAAGCAACAACGCGGCCAAAAGCCTCTACGGCCTCTCGGCACAATATACCCTATACCCCAACCTGATGCTCCAGGCCAACTACGATTTCAACGTCAACAAGACTGCACAGGACGAGCGCTACCACACCGTGGACCTGCAACTCTACTGGCGCTTCTAACACGAAGAAAGATAAACCTAGATAAGGCAGCATGGTAACCAAGTTCGGACAAACGGGCACGCAAGTGCAGACACAGACTCAGACGCTCACCCCACAACAGCTGTTGGTGAGCCAGCTGACAGAGATGCCCGTGGAGGCTCTCTACGAACGCGTAGACCAAGAACTGAAGGAGAACGCAACCCTCGAGCGCGACACTCTCGACGACTCCGACTTCGGCGACGTAAACGATAGTCCCGATACCAGTGAGGACGGCGACACCTCCTACGACTTGACTGCAGACTACAGTTCGCCCGACGATGTGCCCGACAACATCAACGGCAATTCGCGACACAATGCCGCTGAGACTGTCGTCGGCGAAACGCTCTCTTTCTACGACCAACTGGAGGAACAAATCGGCTTCTTCCACCTCAGCGAGCATGAAGAGGAACTCATCCGCTACCTGATCGGCTCGCTCGACGACGACGGCCTGCTCCGCGTCTCGCTCCAGCAGATTCAAGACGAACTGGAAGTCTACCACAACATCTCGACATCACAGGACGAACTGCTACGCATGCTGACTATCCTGCAGAACTTCGAACCAGCAGGCATCGGAGCCCGCTCCCTCCAAGAATGTCTGTTACTGCAGGTGCGCCACTCAGCCGACCACGACTCACCCCTGAAACGACTGCTGGAACGTGTACTGACCGAGCAGTTCACCAACCTGATGCAGAACCGATGGGATCGCATCCAGCACGCTCTGCATCTCAAGGACGACGAAGTCTCGCGACTACAACACGAGGTCCATCGCCTCAACCCACGTCCAGGCAGCTCGATGGGCGAGGCACTGGGTAAGAACCTGCAACAGATTACGCCCGATTTCATCGTGGATACCGACCCCTACGGCCAACTGACCTTGACGCTCAACAACGGACGTGTGCCCCCTCTGCGCGTCAGCGAGGGCGACATCCAGTTCCTGCGTTCCTTCGAAGGACGCGACGCGAAGACACTCTCACGCATGGAACGTGACGGCATCACCTACCTCCGAGACCGAGTGGAGAAGGCCCAGAGCTTTATCGACGCCCTGCAGCAACGACGTCAAACGCTTACGTTGACGATGCAGACCATCATTCGCATGCAACGTGCCTTCTTCGAGAGCGGCGACGAGACGACACTTCATCCCATGACCCTCGAGGACGTGGCCAGGCAGACAGGTCTTCACCTCTCCACAATCTCGCGCGTCAGCAATTCCAAATGGGTACAGACGCCCTACGGCATCTACCGCCTGCGGTGGTTCTTCACTTCCGCTGCCAAGCTCGGCGATGACGAGGTGAGTATACGTCGCATTAAAGCTGCCCTGCAAGAGGTGGTCGACAATGAGGACAAGAGCCAGCCTCTCACCGACGACGCCCTCGCCCATGAACTGCAAAAACGCGGCTTCGACGTAGCACGCCGCACCGTTGCCAAGTATCGCGTCGCTATGGGGATTCCAGTAGCCAAGATGCGCAAACGCAGAGATCATTAGAAAATGGAAAAAATGTATGCTGAATAATGAACGCCAAGAGTGAGAAGTGAAGATGAAAATGATTATTCAGCATTCCTAAACTTATAATCGTGAATAGAAAACTGCTCATCGCTGCCCGCTGGCTCTCCAGCATCTTCCGTCCCGAGTTCTTCCCTGTGCTCGGGTTCATCGCCCTCTTCATGTTCACCTACATGAGCCTGCTGCCCTGGACATTCAAGCTGATTGTGCTGTCGATGGTGCTGATGGGCACTGTGATACTTCCTCGATGGACCATCCTCTTCTGGCGTAAGAACCAAGGATGGGAGCGTCATCTGTTGCGATGGCGTGAGCACCGCTATTTCCCCTATCTGATTTACCTGCTCTACTACGCATTCACCTTACACCTTCTCCATCGCTTCCACCTCCCGCATTACATGTCGGGCATCCTCGTGGCATCGCTGCTCATCCAGGGGTGCTGCTTCCTCATCAACCTGAAATGGAAAATCTCCATGCACGCAGCCGGAGCGGGCGGCGTCATCGGCGCCCTGCTGGCCTACAGCGCACTCTTCTCATTCAACCCCGTAGGCTGGCTTTGCATCAGCATCCTGCTCTCAGGGCTCGTAGGCAGCAGTCGCATGCTGCTGCGTCAGCACTCGCTCTGGCAAGTGCTCGCCGGGACGGCTGTCGGCATCGTCTGCAGCTTCGCAGGCATCATCTTTTACTGAGCCATTACATCAGCAGCCGCCAGTTTCCCTTCTCGCTGATGTTATTGAAGGGTAACAGCGAAGGAATTAATTGGCTCAAATGCCATCGCGGATGACGCACCAACAATATCCCTTGCTTGATTTCGTTTCAGATTTATTAGACTGATTCAAATGTGAAGCGTCCTTCGGCTGAGCGCTGCATGAAGCGCTCATAAAAGAGAACTCGAAGAGGCCACAAATACGTAACCGGCGGTTATGCACATGTGACCTCTCCGAGGTCTATTATTCAGGAGGTGGGTTAACTCCTATATTATAACCTAAAAATATAAGAACTTTACTTCTTACTTACCCAATATGATATTCACCAAAGCGGTGACGTCGGCAATGGTGATGCTGCCGTCGACATTCACGTCGCCAACCGCAGCCATCGGGATGGTCATGGTGGCGGCATCTGAATCCTCATAGCCCTCGCGCACAGCCTTCACACTCACGGCGAACGTTGTGCTGAGGCTGATCTCGCCCGTGGTGCTCTCACCCGTGTCCGCCGCCGGGGCAACGGTGTAGCGATAGGTGACGTCCGTGGTTGCGCACGTACACTTAACCTTGCCACTCGCAAACGTCAGCACGGGCGTTGCGCATTTCTGCGATGCTGCTGCAGTGACGGTGATGGTAAAAGTGGTATTGTTATGTGCATGGCTCACAACATCGGTCGTGGCGGTACGGAAGGTGTAGAGACTACCCTCGCCCGACTTTGCATTGTTACCAATGGAAACAGGGATTCGCAGTAGCTCACCGTCCTTGAATCTGTTGAGGTGCATGCTGTAAAGCACAAACAGGTGGTCTCCATTGTCAAGAGTCTGAACGCTCAGAGTGTGATTGTTTGTGGCATCACCTAACTGGTTGCTGCCAGTCAACGTAACGCCATCGGGCAAATTCAAGTTAAACTGTAAGGCAGTTGCACCAAAGCTGGCTATTCCGCTGATGCTTACCACCAGCGT
>CADCOX010000226.1 GCA_902803195.1 uncultured Bacteroidales bacterium | reverse complement strand
TCCGTGCTCTTACTCTTGGTTGTTTCTTTGATTTTGGCGAATTTCCGAAACAAGAATCAAAGCGGACGCTTCAGTTTCTATATGTCAATTGTTCTTTTATTGCTTCATAGGCGAATTGTTTTGGTTTTACGGGACAAAGATACAAATAAAAGCTGGAAAACTCCAAATTCTTGGTCTTTTTTTGGGGAAATGATATTGCATTGGCCTAATCTCATAGGCGAGACCTCCCCGAGGTCTATTATTCAGGAGGTGGGTTAACTCCTATGTTATTGCAAAAATAACATGAAGTGGGACCTGCTTCCACTATTTCGCAAAAATCGATAATTAAGATACTGATATCCAACTGATTGCTCCCGTGGAGGCTATTCATTTTACCTCCACTCATCCTCCACGGAATCATTTCTCTCAAGCGGTGAAGGCAGAGTGGAGGTAAAATGAACAGCTTCCACCAATGCCAACAAGCTCATATTCAATTCATTAATCGACATAAAACAGCAATAAGTGGAAGCTATGCCTGCATTCATATTCTTTTTTTCTGAACTATCGCTTGTTCTGTCCTGGTCGGCCTTATACATATATTCGTGAAGCACGATGCGTATATACGTGAAGCCCTTTGCGTATATACGTGAAGCCCTTTGCGTATATACGTGAAGCCCTTTGCGTATATACGTGAAGCCCGATGCGTATATACGCTATCGGCTTTACCATTATAGGCAAAACCAAATGGAAACTGTAGCGCGGATAGTTATGCCTAAAAGCGGGTGCCTGATCAATAGCAGGCAGTACGGTAACAATCACATTCGATGCTGCTCTGCAAAGATAATCCTTTCTCTTGTATTGTCATAAGCATTATTGAATTCCTGCTTTACGCGAGATTTTGCCTGCGTCGAACGAAAAAAAATGGAAATCATGAATCGTAATTCGTAAATAATACTTACCTTTGCGCCCGAATTTAAATGTGGATAGATTTGGGCTGCTTGCAACCACAGTAAAAAATGCTAAAAGAACAACCGATAAGGTTGATGCATTCTCATCCCAATGACATCCCATTCATGATTTAATGTTTAACAATTAAATTACAATTAAGAATGGGTTATTTATTTACCTCAGAATCAGTTAGTGAGGGTCACCCCGACAAGGTGGCCGATCAGATCAGCGATGCTGTGCTGGACAATCTGCTCGCCTTCGACCCGCAATCGAAGGTGGCTTGCGAGACGCTTGTCACTACGGGACAAGTGGTGCTCGCCGGTGAAGTGAAGAGCGAGGCCTACGTGGACCTGCCCGAGATCGCACGCGAAACCATTCGCCGCATTGGCTACACCAAGGGCGAGTATATGTTCGAGGCTAACTCATGCGGCGTGTTCTCGGCCATCCATGAGCAGAGCCCCGACATCAACCGCGGTGTGGAGCGTGCTGACCCTATGAATCAGGGCGCAGGCGACCAAGGTATGATGTTCGGCTATGCTACCGATGAGACCGAGAACTTCATGCCTCTGGCCCTCGACCTCTCTCACCGTATCTTGCGTACGTTGGCCGACATCCGACGCGAAGGCCAAGAGATGACGTACCTCCGTCCAGATGCCAAGAGCCAAGTGACCATCGAATACGGTGACGATGGACGCCCCAAACGCGTAGACACAATCGTCGTTTCCACCCAGCACGATGACTTCATCCAACCTCTGGACGGCGACCAAGAGCATGCCGACCAGCAGATGCTGGCACAAATCCGACGCGACGTCAAGGAGATTCTGATGCCACGTGTCATAGAGAGTATCAAGAACACCAATGTGCGCGCGCTCTTCGACGAACACATCAAGTATTTTGTCAATCCGACGGGCAAGTTCGTCATCGGCGGTCCCCATGGCGACACGGGTCTCACGGGTCGCAAAATCATTGTCGACACCTATGGCGGCAAGGGTGCTCATGGCGGTGGTGCCTTCTCGGGCAAAGACCCCTCTAAAGTCGATCGCTCAGCTGCTTATGCCGCTCGACATATTGCCAAGAATATGGTCGCTGCCGGCATCGCTGACGAGATGCTCGTACAACTCTCCTATGCCATTGGTGTGGCCGAACCCGTCAGCATCTACGTCAACACCTATGGCAAAAGCCACATCAACATGAGTGATGGAGCCATCGCTCGCAAGATTAAAGAAATCTTCGATTTGCGCCCCCGCGCTATCGAGGACCGGCTCAAGCTGCGTGCGCCTATCTACGAAGAAACAGCGGCCTACGGACACATGGGTCGTGAGCCACGCCGCGTCACCAAGACGTTCTACAGCCACAACGGTAAGCCCATGAGCATCGAGGTCGAACTCTTCACATGGGAGAAGCTAGACTATGTCAAACGCATCCGCGAAACATTCGGGATGGAAAATTGAAAAGTTGAGATATGAAAGTTGCTGTCTATTGCGCATCGAGCACCAAGGTCCATGATGACTTCTTCGCTGCCGCCCGCGCCTTGGGAAAAGGATTGGGAGAACGCGGAATAGGTCTTATTAATGGTGCGGGGAATATGGGTCTCATGGCCGCCTCTGCCGACGCTTGTCTCGCTGCAGGCGGTGAGGTAATTGGCGTGATTCCTACGTTCATGGTCGAACAAGACTGGCACCACAAAGGCCTCACCCAACTTATTGAGACGCGCGACATGCACGAGCGTAAGCAGACCATCGCCAACCTCTCCGACGGCTGTATTGCCCTTCCAGGCGGTTGCGGCACACTCGAGGAACTGATGGAAGTCATCACCTGGAAACAACTGGGTATTTACCTGAAGCCCATCGTCATCCTGAACATACGTGGCTACTACGACCCCTTGCTGCAACAGCTGCAACGAGGCATTGACGAGCACTTCATGGGACCGCGCCACGCTGACATCTGGCGTGTGGCCGAGACGCCCGACGAAGCCATCGAGCTCATCCTCTCCACACCCCTTTGGGACGCCAGTGTGCGCAAGTTCGCTGCCATCTGAAAAACGCTGAACGACAATGATACAAGACACCATCACCGTAACACCACCCGTCGAACCCGTTGAGGAAATCGTAGCAACACCTACGCCTGCAAACACATCAACCTCTGCGGGTGCCGACTCCGTTGTGCGTGTCGACACGGTGAAGAATGTCGCCCCTTCTGTCGCTCAACGTCCGTTTGTCGCCGACTCGATGGCAATGGCCGAAGTGGCCAAGACAACGACCGACGACGACACTACCACTACCCTACCCGACTCCCTACCGCTGCTCTATCTGGGCACGGTAGGGCGGGACAGCCTTCTTGCCCGCGACAGCCTTCTCTTCGCCGACAAAGGCACCCATTCCGCTTTTGGCATGAATGCTCAACGATTGCCTTTCGCACTCCACCGCAACGATGGCGTCACGGCCGTGCTCCTCTGCTGCTTTTTCCTCACAATGATGATCATCCGCAATCGTCAGCGGAAGCTGGGACAGCAACTGCGAGATTTCTTCACGCCAGCCCGTAAGACAATCGTACAGCCCACCGACATCGAGGGGCGCGAGTTCACACACCTCTTCCTCGGTTTACAACTGAGCCTGCTCGTGGCCCTCCTCTTCTACTCCTACGCACAAGCCTGTCTCCCCCTGCATGCCATCACCTTCAACCACCTCATCCTATTGGGCATCTACGCTTTGGTAACCTTCCTGATGCTGGTGGCCAAACAGTGTCTCTACTCCTTCGTACACTCGGTCTTCTTCACGCCCGCACAACGTCGCCAATGGTATCGTGACGCCTCGCTGCTCTTTGCCATCGAAAGCCTCCTCCTTTTCCCATTGGCATTGCTCTCTGTTTACTTTGATTTACCCTATCAAACGGCTGGGATATTATTGCTGTTTTTGTTACTTTTTGTCAAAATTCTATTTCTTTTTAAGTGTTTCGACGCGTTTTTCTCGAAATTTTATGGCGTTTTGCATTTATTTGCGTACCTTTGCGCGCTCGAAATCGCGCCAATCGTTCTTCTATGGACGATTCTGGTCGAATTAACACACACACTGACAGAAATCTAAGAATAGCAAGATGATTAAGAAGATTCTGGTTTCACAACCTAAACCCTCTTCCGAAAAGTCACCCTATTTTGACATTGCCGCCAGGCATCAGGTAGAATTTGTTTTTCGTCCCTTCATCAAGGTTGAAGGGCTCTCGGCCAAAGAATTCCGTGCGCAGAAGATTACGCTCTCGGACTTCACTGCCATCGTTTTCACTTCCCGTCACGCCATCGACCACTTCTTTCAGTTGGCCAAGGAACTGCGTTTTGCCATTCCTGAAGATCTGAAGTATTTCTGTATCACCGAACAGGTAGCACTCTACATCCAGAAATACGTTCAGTATCGCAAACGCAAGGTATTCTTTGGTGAGACAGGTAAGATTGCAGACCTCGTGCCCATTATGGCCAAGCACAAGACCGAGCGCTATTTCGTTCCTCAGAGCGACGTCCACAATCAGGAATTCAGCAACCTCCTCGATGCGCGCAAGCTACATCACGTTGAGGGCGTCATGTACCGTACCGTCCCCAACGACTTCGCTACTGACGAGCCTTTCGACTATGATATGCTTGTCTTCTTCAGCCCCAGCGGCGTACAGAGCCTGCTAAAGAATTTCCCTACGTTCGAGCAGGGAAAAATAGCAATCGCCACCTTCGGACCTGCAACGGCCAAGTCCGTACGCGATGCAGGTATGCGTCTTGACTTAGAAGCACCTACCCCTCAGTACCCCAGCATCACGGCAGCCCTCAACGCTTACATCGAGGAGACGAATAAACATGAAGCCGATGAGCTGAAGAAGAAAGAGTCCTCTGCAACTAAGAAAGCGGCGACCAATAAGCGCACAACGACAGAACCAAAGACTGACAACAACGGATAAGTCATTTCCAAAGCAACAGCGCCTCTGTAGCCGTAAGGCCATCGAGGCGCTTTTTGCTGCCGGGAGCCATTCCTTCTCGGCTTATCCCCTGCGTGTCATCTTCCGCGAAGGTACCGAAAGCTTTCAGGTGTTGACGTCCGTCAGCAAGCGCCACTTCAAACACGCCGTCGACCGCAATCGAGCTAAGCGGCAGATGCGTGAGGCTTGGCGTTTGAACCACGACATCCTCTCACCCACGACCCCTCCACTGAACATCGCCTTCGTTTGGTTGGCCGACCAACCGCAGCCATCTGAACTAGTTCAACGCAAGATGAAGAAACTCTTGCATCGCATTGACGAACAGATAAACGCTTAATTCCTTAACACTCCTTACTCGATGTTTCGCCGCCTGCTCATCCTGCCCATCCGTTTCTATCAACGGTTTATCTCACCATTGACGCCGCCCTCGTGCCGCTTCACTCCGACTTGCTCCAACTATGCCATCCAGGCCATCGAGAAGCACGGTGCCATCAAGGGTCTTTATCTTGCTGTACGCCGCATTCTACGTTGTCATCCCTGGGGTGGTCACGGCTATGACCCAGTGCCCGACAAATTTCATTGGTAATACCTGATTGTCCATTATAAATCATTCGTATGCGCTCTATCTGCTCTTTATTTATCCTTCTTGTGTTCGCCGTTACGAGTCCTGTAGCCAGCGCTACCACTGCCGATAGCGACACACTCCTTCGCGTGCTGCGCGAAGAACTGACTGCCGACTTCGACGAACTGCAACAACAGGATCTGAAGCCCTACTTCATGAGTTTCCGTGTGCAGGAAAGTTTTGATGCCCGCATCATAGCCACCTTCGGCTACCTCGGCGCCTCTGAACAAAACCACGCGCGCACTTTCTTCCCCCAAATACGTTTAGGGTCGCCCGAAATGGACAACTTCAAGTTCAACAACCAGTCCAACAATGCCCCTATACCCATCCCCCTAACAGATGCTTCACCCGATGCCCTCCGTGCCGCCATCTGGATGAATATGCTGGATGCCTACGACCGTGCCGTCAATGCCTACCGCAATGTGCAAAATCGGCTCCGCACACAAGCTGACAACGAGGACAAGGCCCCCTGTTTCAGTGTATCAAATGGTTCCCCCGTCGAGACTTTCTACGAGCCTCCCCTCACACATCCCTTGCTCACTTCTGCCGAGCAGCGCGAATGGGAAGGCCGCCTCTGCCGCATCAGTGCCGTCTTTTGTCAGTGGCCTCAACTCAACGAAGCCGTTGTCAACCTGCAGATGGAGAACCAACGCACACATTTCGTCAACACCGAGGGCACAGCCATCGTACAGAACCGCGTCAGCTACCGTGTGTTCATTCAAGCAGAAATCAAGACCGATGATGGTATGGTACTGCCACTTACCCATAGCTACTACTCCTCCACGCTCGACTCGCTGCCTGATGAAGCCACAATGATTCACGATGCCGAGGATGTTGGTCGCCGCCTCATCGCTCTCGCCCAAGCCCCTGTGGCCGACCCCTTCACAGGTCCTGCCCTCATGAGCGGTCCTGCCAGCGGCGTCTTCTTTCACGAGATCTTCGGTCACCGTCTGGAAGGCCATCGCATGAAGACGGGTGGACAGACCTTCCGCAACATGATTGGCGAGCGAGTTCTGCCCACCGACTTCCAAGTCTACTGCGACCCCACGCTGACGCACTACGGCACCCAGCCCCTGAATGGGGGGTTCCGTTACGATGACGAAGGCACGCGCGCGCGTAGAGTGAATAATGTGGTAGATGGTGTACTCAAGGAGTTCTTGATGAGCCGTGTACCTCTGGACAGTTTCCCTATGAGCAATGGTCACGGGCGCACTGCCGTGGGCAAAGACCCTGTCTCCCGTCAGTCCAACCTCGTAGTAGAAACGCGTAAGCCATACACCGAAGCGCAACTGCGCCAGCTCTTGCGTGACGAAGCAAAACGACAAGG
>CADCOX010000225.1 GCA_902803195.1 uncultured Bacteroidales bacterium | reverse complement strand
TTGCTCTATTATGAAGACGCAGAAAAAGGAATAATGTTCCCGTTAGTGATGAAAAAAATAAGAAAGTTACAAAAAAAGCGGGCGAAGGCAGATGTGAAAGCCTTCGTCCGCTAGTTGTTGTGTGCAGATCATTATCTTCCAAGGTCGAAGCTTGCGCATCAACCACCATTTCGAGCCATATGAATGGGCGCGACTGTCGAGACGTTGACTCAGCTTTCCTTGCGGAGATAGTCCATTGCGATCATTATGCGTGTTGCTGAAGTATGGTGGCCATTTGCTGCTGCACTTCGTGGGCTTTTTCGGCAGCTACGTCGGCATAGCGCTCGGTGGAGTCGGCGTAGATGATGGCACGGGAGGAGTTGACGATGAGGCCGCATTGGTCGTTCCAACCGTACTTGCATACCTCCTCGAGGCTGCCGCCTTGGGCACCGATGCCGGGAACGAGGAGGAAATGGTTGGGGGCGAGGCGACGGATGTCAGCGAAGGCGGAGCCTTGCGTGGCACCTACGACGTACATGAGAAGACCCACCCCCTCACCCCTCCCGTCAGGGAGGGGAGTGGAAAGGGACGCATCTTTTGTGTCGGTTGCCTTTTGTGTGAGATAATCATTTACCCACTCTTGGCTACGAAGTATCACACGCTCGAAAAGCCGTTCACCCTCAATACCGTGAGCATGCTGCTCAGTCCCCTTCCTGGCGGTAGGGGCGAGGAGTTGGGTCTGGAAGTCCTGACTTCCTTTGTTGCTGGTCAAAGCTAGCAGGATTACCCATTTACCCGGGTAGCCGAGGAAGGGCGTCACGCTGTCCTCGCCCATGTAGGGGGCTACGGTCACGGCGTCCACGTCCATCTCCTCAAAGAAGGTACGCGCGTAGAGTTTCGAGGTGTTGCCGATATCACCGCGCTTGGCATCGGCGATGATGAACTGGTCGGGATAATGGTTGCGGATGTACTCCACCGTACGTTCGAACGCCATCCACCCCTTCACGCCGTGTGCCTCATAGAAGGCCAGATTGGGCTTGTAGGCGATGCAGTAGGGGGCTGTCGCGTCGATGATGGCACTGTTGAACTCGAAGATGGGGTCGAAGTCCTTGTCTTTGGCAGCCCGTTCGATGAGGTGCAGTGGCACCTTCTTCAGGTCCGTGTCGAGTCCTACACAAAGGAAGCTCTGCTTGCGCAGAATGTTCTCGTAAAGTTGTTCGCGTGTCATAGTTGTATTAGTTCTTGTTTTATCTTATTATGTTCCAGTTGATTAGAATAGGAAAAGGCCTAGATTCGTGTTGCGCCTCTTCTGAGCCAACTCGTCTTGCATGCGCTGCACGGCTACTCGGAAGAAGAACGCAATCAAGAATTCGTCGGTCCCTTCGCCTCGAATATGTCGCAGGGCGTTGATGTATGCCTCACGCTCATTGATGTCGATGATGAGCATCGGATGATCGGCGTGCATGAGAATCCAGTTGGAGAGGAGACGTCCCTTGCGGCCATTACCGTCGCGGAAGGGGTGCAGGTATTCGAAGAAACCATGAAAGCGGGCTGCCACGATCATGGGATGGATGTCACGCTGCAACGCTTCGGCAGTTGACGCCATCAGCGACGGCACACGTGCTACCAAGGCCTCGTGGTCGCCAAACACCGTGTCGCCGGCTGCCATATCCTCAGTCGTGTATTCGCCTGCAACGGCTCCTTGAGCGCGGAAAGCAATGGTGTTCTCTGTCACCAGGCGGTTCGTCTCGCGCAACAAAGCCTCGTCAAAGGGGGCATCCAGATGCGAGACCACATAGCGGAAGGCGCGGAAATGGTCGGCTATCTCGGCACATTCCAGCAGCGAATGTCCCACAGGCACCATCGCCAAGCCCTGTTCTTTCAAGATGCGTGTGTCGTCAACGGTGAATGAATTGCCCTCGATGGCACATGAGTGGCAGGAGAACAAGACTTCATGCCAGTCCATATAGTCCTCAGGCGACATCTTCGCCTTGATGTGCGACTCGTACTCGTGCCGCACTTCTTCGTATTGCTTGATTTCCTGTTCGAACATATCTTCGTGGTAATGCTTTTGCCGCCACAAAGATAGCGTGTATTCTTTGTTTAGCCAAAATAAAGTTCGCAAAAAAAGTTATAATCGTTGAAAGGGGGCGTTACATGAGTAGTCGCCAGTCTGCTTTCTCGCTGAAAATGTCGAAAGTAATCAGTTCGGGCAGCAGCTTGGTCAGGGGTAGGCGGGGATGGCGTGTGACGCGCTCCTCGTCATACATCCGCACGACGGTATTCCCTAACTCACTCTCTGCAGGAATGGTCATGTCGTGGCAGTTCATCATGACGTACCACTCCTCTGTGAAGGTGCTAAAGTCCATCAGTCCGACCGACGTGTGAAAGGCGGCGTGCATGACTTCCGTGAATCCTCGCTCGTGGCTGAAGTCGTAATGTATGCTGATGTAGGGGCGTAAGCTAATCATGTTGTAATCCTTTCTCGTTCTACTGAATACGGCATATTTACCATCAAGGATCCCGTCGAAGCTGAGCAGCCGGAGGCTGTCGAGGTCAATGAGCATCTCGCCTGTGATGACGGGATAACGCCAATTGGGTTTGCGGTCGAAGATGATGCGGACGTGATGGCGGCCCTGACGATCGCGTAATGGAACCAGGCTAAGGTCGTAGTGACGTTTGTAGTGCTGTTCGCGACCCGTACCAAGTAAGGGAACGAACGGCTTTCTGAAATCCCCTTTCTTTTTCGTCATCTTGTCGTAGCTCTTCATGGTTGTCTCGCGTATTTGTTCCCGCAGTTTTCTTGCTGTTTCACTGTTGATGTGATTCGGGTTCAGGATGTCCATCAACATGGAATCCGTCTTTTCCGGGGCATATTGCATGAGGGCTTCATCAGATATTGTGTCGTTGTGAAGCGCTACGAAGTGATGTCCATGCACGACCGTCGGTTGTGTGATCTGCAGGGCCGAGGAGACATTGAGAATGGCTTCCGTCATGATCGTGTCATGCTCTATCTTACGCAGACGCCTGAAAAAGAAGGGGGCGCGTTCGTGTTCATGGGCTTGTCGTTCCGCCATGAGCTTTTCGCTCAATCGCGCCAGAAGTGTGCTGATCGTGATATCGAATGGCATCAGGTCCTTCTTCAACGGGCTAAGGTACACAATGCGGCTTAGGTGGGCTACGGGCAGTCGCCTTTCCTCGTAGCCGTAGGCGTGGAAGCGTAAGGTGTCCGTCACTCCCATTTTCATGTAGAAGAATCCCTGGAGGTTGCTCATGGTGTGCCGGTTGTTGCTCAAGGCTGTCACTCTGGCAAAAGGAATGGGCTTGCGGGCGACGGAATCATAGATTAGGATGCCACTGATGCGGCTGAGGGCGATGCTGTCCCTGCGACGTTGTTCTCGTTTTGCTCTTTGTTCTGCTGCCAAGTGTTTCTCAGCTTCTACATCAGGTATAGAGGAATCATAAAAATCTGCCTTACCTTGCTGCTTGAGGCTGAAGAGTGCATCCTCATCAGCGGTACGCATCACCGTCTCATGCTCTTGCCAGAAGTCTTGGTTGAATCCCGCACTGTCGAGGGCAGCCCAGAAGTTGTCCCTATCTATTTGCACTCCATCTGGCAGGTCGACAGCGCCTACATTGACCATCGTGTAGCGCTCATCCAGCTTGCTCATCCTGTTGCGGGCGAATAAATGTGCTACTTCGGTGAATCCATGATCATGGCGGTAGTCTATGTGGAATCGGGGTTGGATTGTTTCCAGAGCACGATATTGGTCAACGTTAAGAAGGAATCTGATGTTGTTGATGATACCATCGAAGGAGATTGGCTCTAACGTATTGACATCCAATAGCAGTGTTCCTGTGATGATGGGTTCCTTGACATCGTCCCATCGACGGAAGGTGATGCGTCTGAGATGGCGACCGCTCTCGTCATTTACGGTGGTGTAGGTGATGTGATAGTATTTCTCATAGTATTTCTTCGAAGCACGTCTGTGCAGGGGGGTGATGAAGTTGTTGCTGCTGAGCAACTTTATCTCGTCGCCGTGCATCATGACGCCCAGCTGAAACCATTGGTAGCCAGACCCGTAGAGATTTTCCGGCACCCAGCCGCTGCGATAGCCTGTCAGCGCGACGGGTTGGCGCAGGTTGACGGCAGATTGACCCTGGATGAAAGCCTCTGTCATCTGTGCTTTGTGCCCTGCCCATGTGGCCGAGTCCGAAAAGAAGTCGTTACGAATGCGCAAGAAGAACGTGGAAGAGGCTGTCCTGTGCTTCTTATATTCTGCATAGAGTTTTTTGGAAGCACGCACCAGAAGCGGCTGAATTGGCGTCACCGTCACTTCGCGCAACTGGTGTTCCGTCGCCTTGAGGCGAACGGTCTGTGGCAAATCGGCAGCCATAATATACGCGGAGGTATAGCCGATATAGCTGATCTTGAACGTCTCGTCGGGGGACGCATTGACGCTGAAAGTGCCCTGGTAGTTAGTCACCGCACCGCGTCCTTCACCCACATAGACTTGGGCGAAGGGCAGAGGCTCATTGGTCGCGGCATCTACGACGCGTGCGGTGTAAGTCTGCTGTGCGAAGGTGCTTAAGGCGCTGGTCAGTGCCAGAAGAATGAGCAGAAGGGCTTTTGTAAGGCGTGCCATAGGGTTGCTTATAGCATGCTCTTTTTAGGATGAATATGATTGACTATTCATTAGTACCCTTTGTCAGCATATAGCCAGTGATGTTCAACTTCGGCTCGGAGGCGCTGGAGACGCGTTTGCCGTTATCGTAGACCGCTCCTCCATAGACGTTGAATCGCTGGAGGTAGAAGAGGTTGGTGGAGGATTTAGTGGGCAGGAGAACGAGGTCGTTCATGCGTTGATCCAGTGCCTTCAGCGCCTTGAGGCTGACGAAGACGGTGTCGGCAACGGATTCGTTATCAGCTTGTTTGACAGGCACTTCAATGGTGTCTTGACTGAGGTCGATGGCGTGGTCGTAGCATACGACGTCCTCGTACAACTCCGTGTAACCTGCGGGGATGTGGAGGTGGGTGAAGTGAGCTTCGCCATAGAGGTTGTTCATGTTGTCGAGAACGATGCTATCGCCTGCTTCGCTGATGTATTGTCTGAAGTGAATGAGTTCGGGTTTCTGCGTCGCTAACGGTTCGATGGTTTCCGAGTTGAAGGTGCTCTCGAGATAGCTGAGCTTGGAGCTGATGCGGTTCTGCTCCTCTTGTGGCAGCGCCTTCATGAGGGCATCGTAACGCTCGGCATTCAGCGGCAGGTCAGTCACTTTCGCCTGCTTGAGCGCGCGTTCCACTTGTTTAAAGAGCGAGTGGCGTGTGAGGCTTGTGTAGTTGATAGGCAGCGCCGACGTGAGCAGGAAGAGGGCTGCGAAGGAGATGGGAATCCAATGGATGCGGCGTGCACGGCTGATGAAGAGGCCGAGGCAGACCGCGTAGAACCAGGCGTTCAGGGTGGCCAGGTAGAGGCGGGCGATGGTGATGCCGTAGTCGGAGAAGCGACGTACGATGCCTACGGTCATGAGCAGCAAGAGCGGTGTCAGGATGAGCGGCAGCCAGCGCGCTACGGCATGGTCGAAGGGTCGGTTCTCGGCATGACGGGTAGGGTAGAGGCCGAACTCAATGGCGACGAGACCCACCATCGAGGCGATGACGAGCCACGACACCTGTCCGTTGGGCAGTTCCCAGCGCACGAGGATCTGCACGGCGTAGATGAACAGGACGATGATGTACAACGCTTCGAGCGGCAGGAAGAGATAGCGGAAGACGCCTGCGAGGAAACCTGAGCGCAGCGGCTCGCGTTCATGCTTCTCCTCGCCGCCTGGGATGCGCCCCAGGAAGAGCAATGCTGGCAGGTAGCCTGCGACGAGCACGCCCGTGACGGCATACCATTTCCAGCCGAGGTTGACGCTGAACAACCAGTTCATCGAACTGAGCAGGAGGCTGAGTCCGCCCCAGAGTACCAAGCCGATGAAAGCGCAGATGACTAAGCTCGAGATGACGCTGAACGCGAAGGTCCACGAAGGGATGTCGTTGCGTTCGCGGTTAAACGACAGGAAGAACACCGTCAGCGTCAGCGCCAGGATGGCTGAGGCGTGCATGAGGAACGTCTCGTAGCCGCGACCGTGGTAGCCGAAGTTGATGTGGTAGAGGTAGATGGCATCGGCCAGGAGGATGATGTAGGCGATGGCATGCACCACCCAGTCCTTGCGCGTCCACTGATG
>CADCOX010000224.1 GCA_902803195.1 uncultured Bacteroidales bacterium | reverse complement strand
CTTGTCCATTCCTTTGTATATAATGGCGAGCAAAGTCGCGATTTCATCCGCTCGCTTGGCGTGCGCTTCGAGGTGCCGATGCGCGAACAGGATTACAATCGCCATGTAGCCTTTGCTACGCAGGACGGCGGCGTATGGAGCGAGAGCGTACAACCCCTCAGCGGCCGCCGCATCCTCATGAAAGGGATGGACATGAGCTTCGAACACAAGCAGGTTGCAGGCGAGCGCGTCCCCGAGCCCGACTTCTTCGACGAGGCGGGGCGCAACCTACTACACCATTGGGCACGCTGGAATACCTACCGCCTAACACAGCTCACCGACCAAGGTTATGCCATACAGAAACGCGCTCACACGAACAACCAATGGATAGGCACACATACGGGAAAACGCGCTGACGGATACGTCTTCGCAGGCGATGTCAGCGGCGGTCTCGGCGTCAGCGTCAAGGACTTCTGGCAGAGCTATCCTGCCTCGCTGCAGGTTGACAGCGCCACGCACGACACAGCCTTCTTGACGGCTTACCTCTGGAGCCCCGAGGGCGGCGCGATGGACCTGCGCCACTACGATAACATCGCCCATGACCTCAACGCCTCTTACGAGGACGTGCAAGAGGGCATGTCGACACCCTATGGCATAGCCCGCACAAGCACGCTGACGCTCATCCCCGAAAGTGCCTACCCCGGCAAGGCTGCCATCGCTCAACGCGCCCAACAACAGGCTGAGGACGCGCCACTCGTGTGCACACCTCAATATTTGCATGACACGCATGCCTTCGGCATCTGGAGTTTGCCCACAAGCGACCAACGCCATGCGGCCGTAGAGCGCCAACTTTCCGAATACCTTGACTTCTACAAACAAGCCGTCGACGAACACCACTGGTATGGTTTCTGGAACTACGGCGACTTTATGCACCAGTACGACCCCGTCCGCCACGAATGGAAATACGACGTGGGCGGCTTCGCCTGGGATAATACCGAACTGGGCTCTATCTCGTGGCTGTGGTACTCCTTCCTTCGCACGGCGCGACCCGACGTATGGCGAATGGCCGAAGCGATGACGCGCCACACATCCGAAGTAGACGTCTACCATATCGGACCGTATGCCGGGTTGGGCAGCCGACACAACGTCAGCCACTGGGGCTGCGGTGCCAAAGAGGCGCGCATCTCGCAGGCCGCCTGGAACCGCTTCTATTACTACCTGACGACCGACGAGCGCACGGGCGATCTGATGACGGCCGTCAAGGACGCTGACCAAATGCTCTACACCATCGACCCGATGCGACTGGCACAACCGCGCGAGAAATATCCCTGCACGGCTCCTGCCCGTCTGCGCATAGGACCCGACTGGGTGGCCTATGCAGGCAACTGGATGACGGAATATGAACGTACGCGCAACGAGAAGTACCTGAAGAAAATCAAAGCGGGCATGAAGAGCATCGCCGCTCTGCCACATGGCTTGTTCACGGGACCCGGCGTTCTGGGCTACGACCCCGCCACTGGTATCCTAAGCTACGAGGGCGACACGGCCCTGACAAATACGAACCACCTGATGCTCATCATGGGCGGCTTCGAGCTGATGCACGAAATGCTTGAGATGTCACCAGACAAGAAATTTGAGTCGGCCTACCTCGACCACTGTGCGCGCTATCACGCGGTGACGAAGAACCGGTTCCGCATCAGCCGCCTCAAGGGTTACGGTGCCTCCAAATTGGGTGACAAAGCGATGGCCGAAGAAACGTGGAAGGACATGTGGCGCTACAGCAGCCCCGAACAACACTTCCGCTTCAACCCACACCCACTGCTGCCGCCCGAGGTTCCACAACCGCTCACGGAGAGCGCCGAGACAACGACCAACGACTGTGCCCTCTGGAGCCTCGATGCGATTTATCTGTTGGAGGTAATACCATAAGCCTTCCCAACTTACCTCAAGAAGAATGAGAAGTGAGAAATACAAAGAATGAATAATTAAAAGTGAGAAATGGCTAAGACCAACTTCCTCTACATCATCTCCCTATTAGTATGGGGTAGCGCGATGACAGCAAGCGCCCAGACGTTCACCGTCAAGGTGAGCAATCCCACGACATTAAGCAGGACAGACGTGCCCGTTGTCGTCAATCTGCAAAAAGTGCTCGGCAAGAAGGCAGCGACCGTCCTCTCGGCCGAAGTTTATGCCCCCCACTCCACCGAGAAGAGTCAGCCCGTGCCCTGCCAGCTCGACGACCTCGATGGCGACCTCGTCCCCGACGAACTGGCTTTCGTGGCAGACATGCCCTCACACGCTTCCGTCACCTTCACGGTGCAGTGCTCTGCAACGCCGTCTCATCGTCAATACACCCCGCGCACGGCGGCTTTCATGAAAGTATGGGACCGCAAATTCCGTTACCCCTACATCAACTCGATTGAATACCAAGGGCGAAACGACCCGTTGGCCACCTACGACGCCATCTACGGACACGGCGCACAGTGGGAGTCGGAACTCGTCGGCTTCCGAGTCTACATGGACCATCGACAGAGTATCGACATCTATGGCAAACCAACGCCTCAGCTTGTTCTCGATCGCACCAATTTCTACTCCACCCGTGAGGACATCACCGAGGGGCGCGGCTGTGACATCCTGTTCGCCGGACCCAGCGTAGGAGCGGGTTCGTTCCGAGGTTACATGAAAGGCCAGCCCACCTACGTCGACAATGTAGAAGCCCGAGGACAGCGTGTTATCGCCAGCGGCCCCGTTCGCGCCATCGTCGAGGTGACTGACAAGAACTGGCTCTACAACGGCAAGACGCTTCAGATGCGCCAACGCTACACCCTCTATGCCGGCCATCGCGACGTCGTCGTGGACATCGACCTCACTGGCCTCGGCGTGGACCAAGAGTCGTTCTGCACGGGCGTGCAGAAATTGGAGATGGAGAACCAAGGCCTCATCACAGCCCGTAGCGGACTCGTGGGCTCGTGGGGGAAAAACGTCCCCGACAAAGCGGCCACCGACCTCATCGAAGGTGTAGGTCTGGGCGTGTACGTCGGACAGAAATACCTGCGTTCTACCAAAGAGGACGACTACAACTACCTGACCATCCTACAGCCCCGCGAGGGACATATCCGCTATCATCTGGCCATCTGCGCTTTGATGGAGCACAAGGGGTTCAAGGACGCCAAGAGCTGGTTCGACTGGCTCGACAAATGGAAGAAATCGCTCGACCGCCCTTGCACGATACACGTCAAACGATAGAATCACACAAAATCAGAGAAGGCTGCCCCACGACGGAGCAGCCTTCTTGTTTGCTATTATTTGACAAATCAATCAGAAACGATAGCCCATACCGATGAGCACATTGCCACGATCGAAGTCGTTTGTATAAGTATACTTAACTTCTGCGTTGACATAGATGTTGTCTTCGACATCGTACTGCAAGCCCGCACCTACGTTCAGGCCCACACGAGCTTGATTGGCATCATCGATGTCAAGAGTGTAGTGGCGATGCAGGAACTGTACGCCGAGGATAGGATAAATCCAAAGACCTGAATCCTTCATTGGGATAAGATAATGAGCATTCAAGTTAACTTCCCAATCAATGCGCTCCTTAGCCTTGAAATAATAGCCAAATGACGTCTCAAGACGGAATTGCGAGGTGGCATAGAACTGCACCTTGGGCTGAACGCCAAGATGTACCTTATCACCCCAAGTCACAGGAATATTGATACCTAATGCCCAGTCGCCGCCTTCTGGCTCTTCAAATCTCTGAGCGAACGCTCCCGTGCCCATCAATGTGAGGCACAATGCAAGTAACAACTTTTTCATTTTGTAGAACAATTTTAGGGTTAATAATTTCTCTTTCTGCGTGCAAATATAACGAATTATTCATCATCAAGCATAATTTAACGAAAATAATCACATCTTTTTCGACTTTTATTTCTATTTTTGCACCACAAATGAAACCAAAACCATAAAAAAGATTACCACTATGAACTTAGGCACTCCCGAAATTCTATTGATTGCGCTCGTCGTGCTGCTGCTCTTCGGAGGAAAAAAGATTCCTGAACTCATGAAAGGCCTCGGCAAAGGCGTTAAGAGTTTCAAGGACGGAATGAAAGGCTTGGACGACGACATCAAGGACGCCACAACTTACGACAAGAACGAGGCGAAGTGATGGAAGAGCAGATGACCTTCTGGGACCATCTCGATGTGCTCCGCGGCAGCATCATGCGCGTGCTCGTGTCGGCTGCGGTTATGGGCATCGGCGTTTTCTTCCTGAAGGACAGGCTCTTCGATATCGTGTTATGGCCGCGCGACAGCGACTTCCCCACCTACCGTCTACTTGGAGCGGAGCCCTTTCAGCTACACTTGATCAACACTCAACTGACCGAGCAGTTCATGATCCACATGAAAGTCTCGCTCATCATGGGGCTGCTGGTAGCGTCGCCTTACATCATCTACGTGCTGTTTCGCTTCATCTCGCCCGCGCTCTACGACAACGAACGCCGAGCCAGCTACCGCCTGGTAGGGGCGGCCTATGGGATGTTCATGGTCGGCATCGTCATCAACTACTTTCTCATCTTCCCGCTGACGGTGCGTTTCTTAGGAACGTACAGCGTTAGTTCTGAGGTCGAGACGATGCTCACGCTCTCCAGTTATGTCGACACTTTGTTGCTGATGAGTCTCGTCTTCGGCATCGTCTTCGAGATTCCCGTCATCGCTTGGCTATTGGCTCGTTTCGGAATGCTCAAGCACACGTGGATGTCTATGTACAGACGCCATGCTATTGTGGCCATTCTCATCTTGGCAGCAATCATCACCCCGACGGCAGATATCATGACGCTCATCGTCGTCTCACTGCCTATATGGTTGCTCTACGAGCTAAGCATTTGGATCGTACGCTTCACCAACGCGAAAGATCTACAAGAAAACGAAGAGGAGAACGAGCGTGCCGAAGAGGTCGTAGAAGATACGGAAATTATAGATTCCGAGGAAGTGACAGATGCTTCTGTCATAGAGGAGGCGACGGAAGCTGGCGATGACACTTCCGATAGCGATGGCTAAGAGTCGACAGATGACATCCAACCCGCCTTAGAACACTAACAAGCTTACATCCAAAAACGACAAATATGTTAAGAAGAATCCGCATTATCCTTGCCACACTAACCTTCATTGGCATCACATTGCTATTCCTTGACGTAACGGGAATGCTTCATATCTATTTGGGTTGGCTGGCCAAGATTCAATTTCTACCTGCCGTGCTGGCGCTGAACGTGGGCGTTATTATCGCGCTACTGGCACTGACGTTAATATTCGGGCGCATCTATTGCTCAGTCATTTGCCCTCTGGGCATTCTCCAAGACTTGCTCGCGCGCCTGCGCCCGCGTAAGAATAAAAAGGTGGGTCGTTACAGCTATTCGCCCGAG
>CADCOX010000223.1 GCA_902803195.1 uncultured Bacteroidales bacterium | reverse complement strand
GCTGGTGTACCACGCGCAGTACTCCGAGGCATTCTGTGCTACGGCAGCTGCGATGCGAGCGGCTTTCTCCTTCTTACCGAGGTCGAGGTAGACCTGCGCCAGTTCGAGCGAACCGCCCTGATGGTTGTGCGGTACGGTAGTCTCGGGAATCTCCTTCTCGATCTTATCGGCCACCTTCAACGCCTTGTCCTTCTTGCCCTCCTTCATCAACTCGGCAGCAAGCTGGGCGAAGATGCGACGATGGGTATAGCACATGCGCATGACGGTCTCGTCGAGGTAGATGTTGGGATTGTCAACGCCTCCGAACTTGAAGCGGTTCATGAGGTTGTCGTACATCTTCTCGGTGTCTACGCGACGGCCCGAATTCTTCGTGTTGAAGGGAGTGATGCGATTGGCCAAACCTTCCTGAACGAAGTTGTCGCCGAGGTTGCCATAGTTGTCCGAACCGACGGTCATAGCGACGTAGAGTGGGCGCTCCCAGTTGCAGCGGGCCAGCATCTCATACATCATCATCTCGCTCTTGTAGACAGCACGCTTGCCTTTAAGGCTGATGTGCATCACGTCGGGAATCGAGTCGGCGGCAACCATCATGCCCGAACGGCGGACGGCCTCCTTGTCGATGGTGATGACGAGTGAGTCAGTGGGGAAGATCTGCATGTCCTTGTTCTCATTGAGAATCCATTTGTCGATGATGGTCGACAGTTCGTAGGGATTCTCACCAAGGAGTTGCTTAGCAGTAATGGGATCGTCCTTGTAGTACTCGATGGCTTGCTCGAGCGTTCCCGGACTGACGCGGATGCCTTCGCGCGTACCTGCTACATATTGAATGCGCTCCCAAGAGATGGGCACACTGGGCGAATCGTAGGCTGGACGTTTCATCTGGTCGATGTACCAGTCGGTCTGCAAGTACGAAAGGTTGCAGACACGGGCATCGGTGCGGACGCCTTCGGTCTCCTGGTTGTACCAGAGCGGGAAGGTGTCGTTGTCGCCATTGGTGAAGATGATGGGGAAGCCCTTCTGCGGCAGCGTCTGCAAATAGTTCTCGCCGAAGTCACGGCAGGTGAAGCGTCCACTGCGGTCGTGGTCGTCCCACGTCTGCCCAACCATCTGCAGGGGCACAAGCAGGCAGAGCAGCGAGACGAGAGATGCCGTCATCGCATTATCTGTCTTGCGGTTAAGCCAATCGGCAACAGCAGCTGCACCCAAACCAATCCAAATAGCGAAAGCATAGAATGAACCTGCATAGGCATAATCGCGTTCACGCGGTTGCTGCGGCGTCTGATTCAGGTAGACGACGATGGCCAGACCGGTCATGAAGAAGAGGAAGAAGACCACCCAGAACTGCTTGACGCCGATGGGATCGCCATCACGTTCTTTCCACGCCTGCCAGCAGAGGCCCAGCAGACCCAGCAGGAGGGGCAGACAGAAGAAGAGGTTGCGGCCCTTGTTCTCACGTAGTTCCGTAGGCAGCTTACTCTGGTCGCCAAGGCGTCCGTTGTCGATGAAGGGAATACCCGAGAGCCAGTTGCCATGCTCGAGTTCGCCATTGCCCTGAATGTCGTTCTGTCGTCCAGCGAAATTCCACATGAAATAACGCCAGTACATGAAGTTAACCTGATAGGAGAGGAAGAAACGAATGTTCTCCAACTGTGTGGGCATCTTCACCATGATAGGCTCTCCACAACGATCGAAAGGTACTTGATAGCCCTTGACACCGCCGAGCCAGTCCTCGTAGGCCTGAGCATGGCGGTCGCTGTACATACGGGGGAACAGCATATTCTGCGCATAGACGTATTCGATGTCATGGCGTTGAATCTCGTAGCGGTCGGGCTCGTCGGGCGAAGCCTTCTCCTTGCGCTGATAGACGGCGGCACCTTCCTTGGATACAGGGACGCAGTAGCCACCCTCGGTACGCAGTTTCACCTGGGAGTTGTAAGCCTGTCCGTAGAAGAGAGGACGGCTACCATACTGCTCACGGTTGAGATAACTACCGAGCGTGAAGATATCCTCGGGTGAGTTCTGGTCCATAGGCGTATTGGCCGTTGAACGGATGACGATGAGCGCATAGGACGAATAGCCTATCATGATCATCAACATGCAAAGCAGCGAGGTGTTCATCACGCGAGCGGAAACGACATGTCCACCCTCGCGCTTCCATTGGAGGAGTCCATAGAGAGCAGCCAGGACGATGGCACCGATGATGATGCTGGTCAGACCATAACCATAGAAGGGGATACCGAGCATGGCGATGCTGACCAGATAGGAGATATTCATTCGCATACGTGAACGCTCGGCCACCGTCTCCCAAATAGCCCATAGCACTACTGCCGTAAGGAGGATAATATAGACGATGAGGCCGCTGTTGAAAGGCAGCGAGAAAGTGTTGACGAACAGCAGTTCAAACCAACCGCCAACCTTCACGATACCCGGCACGATGCCATAGAGCACAGCTGCCACAAGCACGAACGAACCGATGAGCGCATAGATAGAACCTTTGAGCGTAGCATGATCTGAGCGCTTGTAATAATAGATCAGCACAAGCGCAGGCAGGCATAGCAAGTTCAAGAGGTGGACGCCGATGGAAAGGCCCGTGAGATAAGCGATGAGGATGAGCCAACGGTCGGAATGCGGCTTGTCGGCATTATCCTCCCACTTCAGCATCAGCCAGAAGACCACAGCCGTGAAGAGTGAACTGTAGGCATAGACCTCGCCTTCGACAGCAGAGTACCAAAAGGTGTCACTCCAGCAATAGGCCAGAGCACCTGTCATAGCAGCGCCTTCGACAGCAATGAGCTCGGGTAGGGTAGAGACCCAACCGTCCTTGCAAATGAGTTTGCGGGCCAGATGCGAGATGGTCCAGTAGAGGAACATGATGCAGAGCGCACTCAAGAGCGCGTTCATGATGTTCACCATCAGCGCCACCTTGGAGGGGTCGCTGGTCAGTTGGGTGAACAGATTGCCAGTGAGCATGAAGAAAGGCGCCCCTGGCGGATGGCCTACCTCCAGCTTGTAGGCCGTCGTGATGAACTCAGGGCAGTCCCAGAAGGAAGCCGTGGGCTCGACGGTGGAGCAATAGGTGAAAGCGGCAATAGCGAAAGCCAGCCACCCCAGCAGATTGTCCACTAAACGAAAATGCTTCATAAAAGGAAATAAAATGTTTAATGTTAACTGTCGAAAACGGGCTAAAGTGCTTCGATATAGCACATAAAGCGCTGCAAAATTAGATAAAGTCGGCGTAAAAGACGAAAAAAAAGCAAAGATTCTTCTTCTGAAGCCTGTTTTCTAATGAAGTTTTACACTTCAATTCGTTTTTTCATCATCTTTTTGACGTTCACAGGGTACGTAGAGGATGGCAGGGACCATGAGTACGAAGCCTATGAAACAAGGGATGGGCGCCACACGAATACGCACAGGGTCGAAGGCTCCTGGGCCAGGAGCAGGGGCATAGCGTCCACCTGGAGCTGCACGGACATCGACTTCGGGCAACATAAGCACAAAGCCTACGACGATCAAGAAGACTGCTACGGCGACGATAACATAGTTCTGCTTGGCAAAAGCGGTGTGCCACGAACGCTGCAGACGGTTCGTGTCTTTAGAAGGGGTGGGGGTTCTTTTCGGATTCATTTCTTTGTCAGCTGTTGTTGAAATCAGCGGCAAAGGTACGATAAGAATGCTTACAACGCCAAATCATTTCACTGACATTTGTCTGACATTTCACTGACAATTGACTACGCACCTGATTATCAACGCGATGAATACAAAGAAGGAAGGTCAATGAGAATACTTAGCTGGAAACGGACCGAGCTGGAAAAACGTCTAAATAAGCGAGACGGCAAAGATGAGCAAGGCATAACGTGCGGCTTTGCCTATGCTGATGGTCAGCAACGAAAGCCACGGGTTGGCGCGGGTGAAGCCAAGCGTCACGGCAATGACGCTTCCAATGATGGGCAAGAAACAGAGGATGCCAATCCATGCACCGTAACGCTCCATCCACAACGCAGTTCGCTCCACGCGTTCACGTTCGACATGCAAGTATTTCTCAATCCATTCCATCTTTCCGAGGGTGCCTACGCCATAATTGAACATCGACCCTCCAACGTTTCCCACGGTGGCAGCCACGAACAGACGAATAGGCTCCAATCCTGCCAACTGCAACGCCGTCAGCACCGCCTCGCTGCTAAAAGGGAAGACGCTGCCCGCAATGAAAGCGGCCACAAACATCCCCCAATAGCCCCAGGATTCGAGAAGTGCAAGGAAAGCGCTCATGATGGCTATAGCCTTAGAGTTTGAAAGGTAAATGGAGTGACTCCAACCATTTGGGCAAATCGACAACAGCAGCAAAACGCTGAGGGAAGTCGAGATCGGTCGTGGGCAACGGCCACCCTTGCTGCTGAGGAAGTGCCAGACAACAGATGCCCACCGCCACAAGCGCCAAAGCCAACACCAAGGTCCAAGCATTCGTCAACCACGTACGAGTGAGCGCAATAAAATGAGCGGCTGTAGGGACGGTGGAGAGCACGAGAACCGGGAAGAGATGTGCAAAATACTGCGGTTGGCAGAACAGCCAAAAGACGATGACAACCTGCAGAGCCATGAATGAGTAGTGGCACAT
>CADCOX010000222.1 GCA_902803195.1 uncultured Bacteroidales bacterium | reverse complement strand
GTGATGGACGTCGCGTAGGTGGAGACCGTCGGTGGGTTCGTCGATGATGAAAATCTTGCCTTTCTCACTCAGATAGGAGGCCATCTTGAGTCGTTGCAATTCGCCGCCAGAGAGGGTAGAGAGGGCTTGGTTGAGATGGAGATAGCCGAGGCCAACGTCCATGAGCGGGCGAAGCTTCTGCTCGATGACTGTGCCACGGAAGAAGTTGCTGGCCAGGCGGACACTGAGGTCGAAGACTTCGGCGATATTGAGAGAAGCTGGGCTGTTCACTTTTTCGCCTTCCACTTTATACGCTAGCGCTTCCTTGCTGAAACGAAGCCCACCGCAGGCCTCGCAGGTGGTTTCGATATTGTCCATGAAAGCCATCTCGGAGATGATGACGCCCTTGCCGCCGCAGACAGGGCAGGCTCCCTTGCCATTGAAGGTGAAATAAGCCTCTTTGAGGTGGTGTTGACGGGCGAACAGC
The DNA here is from genome assembly GCA_902803195.1 of uncultured Bacteroidales bacterium. Taxonomy (GTDB): domain Bacteria; phylum Bacteroidota; class Bacteroidia; order Bacteroidales; family Bacteroidaceae; genus Physcousia. The sequence continues at coordinate 4,201 of CADCOX010000222.1, read as the reverse complement.
TTGCGGATGTCGGGTGCTACGTCCATATAGGTGGCAGGCGTGGAACGCAGGCTGACGCCGATGTTCTTCTGGCTGATGTAGACGATGTCGGACGGGGTAGGGTAGGCGCGTCGGAAGCATTCCATCAGTGAACTCTTGCCTGAACCTGCCACGCCAGCGATGACAACCAATTGGTTCAAGGGCAGTCGGATGCTGACGTTGCGCAGGTTATGGAGGCTGGCTCCCTCGAGCGTGAACGCTGACTCGAGCACTACTCGATTGGCGATTGAAGTTCCTGCATCCGTCGCAGGAATCGTTTCTGCTTGATGGGGCCAAGCGTCCTTGTGGTCTCTGATGTCCTTCAGTGCCTCGCCTGTGGCTGTTCCGCTCTGGAGTAGCCCTTCATACGACCCTTCGTAGACGATGTGTCCTCCGTCGATGCCAGGGCCAGGACCCATGTCGACGATATGGTCGGCGATACCAATCATCTCGTGGTGGTGCTCGACGAGCAGGACGGTGTTGCCCGCATCGCGCAAGCGGCGTACGCTGTGCTTCATCAGTTCGATGTCGCGGTTGTGGAGGCCTGTGCTGGGCTCGTCGAGGATGTAGAGGACATCAGAGAGTGACGAGTTGATGTATTTGGCAATCTTGCAGCGCTGTGCCTCGCCCCCTGAGAGCGTTCCCACGGCACGGTCGAGGCTGAGGTAGCCCAGTCCAATCTCTTCCAATGCCGTCAGACGAGCGCCGATGGCAGCCTTGAGGTCGACGGCCAATGGAGATGTCAGCGTGCGAATCCACGCGTTCAACCTTGTGATGCTCATGGCACAGGCCTCGGTGATGTCCTTACCTTCTATTTTACAGGTGCGCACGCGCTCGCACACGCGTGTACCGCCGCAGTCAGGACAGGTGCCCATGCGGAGCATCGGATTGAGCACGGCGGCATGCAGCAAGCCCTCCTCAGAGTTGATGATGCTGCGGTACATGCGTGGGATGAGGCCCTCGTATTTGGCCGACTTTGGCCAGTTGGCAGGTGGGTTCTTCAGGCGTATCTGCGGACTATTGAGGAAGAGGTCGAGTTCCTCAGGCGAGTAATCCTTGATTTTCTTGTCGAGGTCGAAGAGGCCGCTGTGGGCATAGCGAATCCATCGCCAGCCACCTTTGCCGAAGGCGATGTAATGGATGGTGTCTTCGTCGTTGAGGCTCTTGTCGAAGTCCACCAGTTTATGGATATCGAGTTCGCGAATTTCGCCCAAGCCAGAGCAGCGGGGGCAACTGCCTTCGGGATGATTGAAACTGAAGGATTCGGCATAGCCTACGAAAGGTTGTCCTACGCGCGAGAAGAGCAGGCGCAGCAGGGCATAGATATCGGTGTAGGTCCCTACGGTCGAGCGCGAGTTGTTGCCAGGCTTCTTCTGGTCGATGACGATGGCGATGGGCAGATTCTCTATCGCCTCGACATGAGGGCGTCCGTATTTGGGCAGGTACTGTTGGACAAACGTGGGGAACGTGTCGTTGAGCTCGCGCCGTGACTTGGCTGCGATGGTATCCAGCACCAACGAGCTCTTGCCCGAGCCACTGACCCCCGTGAAGACCGTGATCTGATGCTTGGGGATTTCGAGCGAAACGTCTTTTAGGTTGTTCTCGCGTGCGCCGCGAATGATGATCTTGCCGTAGTTCATGAGAGCTTACAATAATGCTTTGCACGTAAAGAACAACCTATCATACGCCTGCATACGATAGGTTGCTCCTTAGTTGATGATTGTGACCGTCCTCAGGCGGTCGAAGTGTCGAGAGGGAGGGGGTTAGGCTACTTTCTCCAAGCGCTTCATCATGGCGAACATGAAGAGGGCTGAGAGCAGGCAGAGGCCAGCGAAGACGAGCCATACGGTGGTCAGCGAGAGACCGCCCCAGAGGATGCCGCCCACGGAGACGAGCAGGTTGCCGATAGCCGTGGCTACGAACCAGCCGCCCATCATCATGCCTTTGTACTTGGGAGGAGCCACCTTCGAGACGAACGAGATGCCCATGGGGGAGAGCAGCAGCTCGCCGAACGTCAGTACGAGGTAGACGCCAATCAACCAGTAGGGCGATGCGGGGTAGGTGGCAGTGCCTGCTTCGATGGCTGCTTTCTGCTCGTTGGGAGTCAGCAAGCCTTGAGAGGCGAAAATCATCAGGCAGAACGCGATAGCGGCAACGATCATGCCGTAAGCAATCTTACGGGGGGCCTTAGGCTCCTTGCCCTTTGCGGCGAGAGAGCCGAAGATAGCCATCGAGACGGGAGTGAGCGCCACAACATAGAAGGGGTTGAACTGCTGGAAGATGGGGGCGTTGATGTCAACGCTGCCAGTGGCTTTCTGGTACTGATAGACGAGGAAGCAGACGGCGGCAGCCACGACAACGGTTGCGATGCTCTTGCCCTTCGTGGTCTTCGACTGGAAGACGGAGAACAGGCCGTAGACAATGAAGATGATGGCCACGAGGTTCCATACGTTGAACGGCATGGTGTGAACGCCCTCTGCGGTCTTCTGCGTGAACTGGTTGGCGAAGTAGGTGAGCGAGAGACCGTTCTGGTGGAAAGCCATCCAGAAGAAGATGACGACAGCGAAGACAAGGACAAGAGCCGTGATGCGCTGGCGCGTCTCCTCGGGTGTGAGTTCTTCGGTAGCGACAGCACCTGCTACGGCATCCTTCTTCTTGTCGCCCTCAACGTGACGGAACGTGCTGCGGAAAGCGTAGTAGATAGCGATGGAGAGAATGAGCGACACACAAGCCACTGCGAAGGCGAAGTGGTAGGAGTCGGCATGACTGAAGCCGAGGCTATTCTCAGCCCATTTCATAATCTCTACAGCAGCCGTCGGAGCGAACAGGGCGCCGATGTTGATGGCCATATAGAAAATGGAGAAGCCCGAATCGCGCTGTGAGGCATAGAGCGGATCGTCGTAGAGGTTGCCTACCATCACTTGCAGGTTGCCCTTGAACAGGCCCGTACCGAACGAGATGAGCAAGAGTGCAGCAAACATGCCTGCCAGTGCGAATCCACCGCTACCGAGAGGCACCGACAGCAGCAGGTAGCCAAAGAACATGATGAGAATACCGATGGTGACCATCCGCCCGAAGCCGAACTTATCGGCCAGGATGCCACCCACCAACGGCAGGAAATAGACGAGGCCGAGGAACGAGCCATAGATGATACCGGAGACAGACTCTGAGAGACCGAAGTTCTCACCGAGGAAGAGAGCGAAGACGGCTATCATAGTGTAGTAGCCAAATCGTTCGCCCGTGTTGGCCAGCGCTAATGCATAGAGGCCCTTTGGTTGATTTTCAAACATAATGAGTTTTGAGCTTTAGTTTGTTAGAGTTATCGCATTTTCGGCCACAAAGATAACGAATAAATCAAGAAAGCGTGCAAATTGCGGCAAAATTATGCGTTTCGTAGTGCAAAAAAGGGTTTTCGTCGTACCTTTGCACCGCAAAATTGAATCAGAATAACATGAAACCAAGCATTCTAAGTTGTTTACGCGATTACGACCGTGCCACTTTCACCAAGGACCTCATGTCGGGCGTCATCGTAGGCATCGTCGCTCTGCCTTTGGCTATCGCCTTTGGTATCGCCTCAGGTGTGACGCCTGAACAAGGCATCATCACCGCTATCGTAGCAGGAGTGATCATCTCGCTCTTCGGCGGTTCGCGCGTGCAGATAGGTGGCCCCACGGGCGCGTTCATCGTGATTATCGCAGGCATCATTCAGCAATACGGTCCTACCGGACTTGCCATAGCCACGGTTCTCGCAGGTGCGTTCCTTATCCTTTTGGGCGTCTTTCACCTTGGCACAATCATCAAGTACATTCCCTATCCCATTGTCGTGGGCTTCACTAGTGGCATCGCCCTTACCATCTTCACAACTCAGGTCAAAGACCTCCTGGGGTTGACTCTTGACGGTCCCGCCCCTGCAGATTTCGTGTCGAAATGGGTTAGTTATGTGCACGCCTTTGGCACGATCGACCCTTGGAGTGCAGTCGTGGGCATTGGCAGCGTTTCTCTTATTGCTTGCTGGCCTATGTTGAATAAAATCAAGTACGTAGGCGGTCATGCCTCAGCCCTGAACAAGGTTCCTGGTTCTCTCGTGGCCATCATCGTGATGACCGTGGCTGTGCTCATCCTGAAGCAATATGGAATGGCTACAACGGTCGACACGATTGGCGACCGCTTCCGCATCCAGGCT
>CADCOX010000221.1 GCA_902803195.1 uncultured Bacteroidales bacterium | reverse complement strand
GGCATCAAACAAGAGCGGCAAACGAGACTCGAACTCGCGACCCCGACCTTGGCAAGGTCGTGCTCTACCAACTGAGCTATTGCCGCAAATGCTGTATGCATTTTGCTGTTCAGAAATTCAAAGAACGTGGTGCATTTCCTGAATGCGGTTGCAAAGGTACTGCTTTTTCTGGAAATGGCAAGCTTTTTGGATGTTTTTTTTCACAAAAAGTGCATTTTTTCGACAGATGGCAGGTGAAAAGGAGAAAATAGCGGATAAAAAAGGACTAATCCATGCGGTCGCGATAATCTTCGTAACGGAAGTCGCGAAGGGTCTCAACGCTTCCGTCGACATGCTGGATGAGGATGGAAGGATGACGGACGCCGTTGAATGTAGTAGTCTTGACGGTGGTGTAGTGAATCATATCCTCGAAGATGATCTCGTCGCCTACCGAAAGAGGACGAGGGAAACGCCACGACCCCATAAAATCGCCCGAGAGGCACGAGTTGCCGCCAAGGCGGTAGAGCGAAGAGTCGTCTCCTGAAGGCCCCTCCCCTTCCTTTTCTGTGAGGGAGGAAGCAGAATGAACTTGAGCGGCAGAAGTTGGTAATTCCTGATTGATGACTGTTTCCTCATTTATAAAAGGCGAGGAAGAAAGAGCCGAGGGTCCTGTCGGGGCTTGCTCGAGGGTAGCGTCTGCAGAGTCCTTGGACGCTTGGTAACGAACCTTCACCTCTGGATAATAGGGCATCTCGAGGCAATCGGGCATGTGACAAGTAAAGGAGACGTCGAGGATGGCGGTCTGAATGCCTTTGTTCTCTACGATGTCCACGACAGAAGCCACGAGGGGGCCGGTCTGCCAGGCAAAGGCACTACCGGGCTCGAGAATCATGTGCAGATGGGGGAAGCGAGCGTGGAAGTCGCGAAGGGTGCGCACCAGCAGTTCGACATCGTAGTCGGCACGCGTCATGAGATGACCACCGCCAAAGTTAATCCACTTGAGGCGAGGGAACCAAGGGGAGAACTTATCTATAATATGTACGAGCGTGCGCGCGAAGGCGTCGGCCGAACTCTCACAATGGCAATGGATGTGGAAACCCTCGATGGATGCGGGGAAGACTTCGGGCGACGGGAGGTCGGCAGCCAGTACGCCAAAGCGCGAGCCGGGGGCGCAAGGGTTGTAGAGCTCGGTCTCTATCTCGCTATATTCCGGGTTGACACGCAGGCCAAGAGAGATGGCGCGGCGAGGAGGGCAGCCATCCCCGTCGGGTGAACCGACGGGCGCTATCGAGGCGTTCCAAGCCTCAACGAGCGGCTGGAAGCGGCGGAACTGCGAGAGGCTGTTGAAGGTGATATGAGATGAGCAACGCAGGATCTCGGGGAAATCGCGCTCGGTATAGGCAGGGCTATAGGTGTGAGCAGGCGCTCCGAACTCCTCGAGCGCAAGGCGAGCCTCATCAGGTGACGAAGCGGTAGTGGCGTTGATGTACTCGCGGAAGATGGGGAACGTCTTCCAAAGGGCAAAAGCCTTGAAAGCGAGGATGATCTCGGCGCCACTTCTCCGAGAGACGTCGCGAATGAGGGCAAGGTTACGACGTAACTTGCTCTCTTCGAGGAGATAATAGGGAGTGGGATGAGGCATAAGACGTTCTCGCTAGATTATTACATTGGCTAAGCGTAATCGCGGGAGGTTATCGCGGGAACTAATATACGAACTTGACATTATCAATCCAGAACGTGGTGCCTTCGGCTCCGATGTAAGCTCCTCCGTGGCTGGAAGCGAACTGCAGGCAGAGGTGAGTGGGCGTGTCGTTGGCATCGGCCCATTCGATTTCGCGAACGGGAACGATTTTACCCTTCGAGTTGAGCGCATATTTCTGGTCGTCGCCACCTTGGAAGAGGTTCATATAGCTCCTGTAGTAGCTTTCGCCCGTGATATCGCCGTAATGGATGTTGAACTTGGCGCCGTTGACCCATTCGGAATCCTTGGTGAAATAATGGATGGCCGTGCCGATGCGCTTGGCGTAGATGTTGCCCTCGCTATCCTCCCAGCGCTTCTGCAGCAGGCAGATGACGGCGGGCATGTCCATTCCGGGAATGCTCTTGACGGGGCTGAAACCCGTCTGACGGATGCGGTCGCTCTTGCCCGAGAGTTTCACCTTGTAGTCGAACTGCAACGCCTTGGGACGTGCCGTGAAGGGAATGCCGTAGTCGAGCTTGCCCATAGGGTTGCTGGAACTGGTGATGGGCTCTATCATGGCGCCGACATAGATGGAACCGGCTGCGAGAACATGGATATTGACCAGGCCGAGCACCTTGACGCCCTCGACGTGAGTGACCATTCGGGCGCAATAGCCAGAGCCGCGACGCTCGCGGTAGACGCTGGTATTGGTCTTGACGACGCCTGCCACCTTGGCCATCACATTACTGTTGGCCCAAGGCGAACCGCCCTGATTGACATAAGGGACTGCGCCTGCCCACGTGCCCGCGGGACCTATCTCGTAGAGGGTCTTCGTGGCGCCGCCGATGATCTTGCTTTCTTTGACGTCGCGCGTAATCCATTGGTCGAAATCGGCGTACTTGAGTTGAAGTTGTTGTGCCTCTGTACAGACTGAAGCGAGGAGGCAAAGAGTGAGTGAAAGGATTGTCTTTTTCATTTTGTCATTACGTTTAAGCGGGCCGTGCGGGAGTCGCTAACCTGCTGAAATGTCGTTGTTTCGCGGTATTGCGTGGATTTATTCTTGAAGACCGATGAGGTCTACTTCTTCTGCTTTGATCGTGAGGGCATGCAACTGCTGGAGCGTTCCGTTGAAGGTGTTGCAGTCGACATAGCCGCTGATGCCGTCGACATGTCCGACGTCGGTATACTGCCAGAAGGCCCAAGGGCCTTTGTACTCGAGTTTTCCGACGTAGTAATGCGCTATCCAGTAGGGATAGTCGTCGAAGGCGGGGGTGTTGAGGTATTGGAGTTTGAACTTATAGCCTGTGTAGAGGATGGGCTTGACGCCATAGTGCTTTTCGACGATGTCCAGCCATTGGCGAACAGCTTTCTGCAGCTGTTGCGTGTTGAGATTGCCAGCTTTCTCGACGTCGAGGACGGGCGGCAGGTCGCCTTGTTCGAGGTGCACCTGCTTGATGAAGAACCGGGCTTGTCGGCGTGCATCGACGTCAGGCACAAAGAAATGATAAGCGCCTCGTATGATGTCGTTTTGGCGAGCCTGATAGAAGTTTTCGTTGAAGTTCTCGTCGATGAGGCTCTCGCCCTCGGTGGCCTTGATGAAGACGAAGCGCACGGGCTGTCCGCTGATGTTGGCGTTGCGCAGTCGTTCCCACGAGATGCGGTCCTGATAGTGGCTGATGTCGAGGCCACAGACCTCATAGCCTTCGGGATAGACGGGGTCGCCGTAGATGGCTTTCCAACGGAACGAGAAGGGTCCGACAAAGAAATAATAGAAGAGGAAGAGGTAGAGGGCCACGACAAGCCCAACGCCCGTGACGAGCGCCCAGAGGGGGACGCGCCGCCAGAAGGGCTTATGGGAACTCTTGCGACGACGTCGGCCCGAGCGTTGCTGTGAACGCTGGGGCGAGCGCCGCTTCTTTGGCTTTCGCTCACGAACAACGGTACCCGCACCTGAGAGTGAGGGCACCGCTGACGTGGGTGATTTCTTGGTTTTGTTCAAGGTGATCGTTGTTTCGCCGTGGATGTGTTGAGCGCGAAAGCAGGTCTTTTTTACTTGGCCTGCTCCAGCTGCAACGTCTTCGTGGGCTGATCGCAGACCTCGGTGGGGCCGAAGTACTGGATAGGACCGGGATAGACATAAGCCGTCTGACGAGCCCACTCTGCGCGATGAGCAGCGAAGAACTTGAAGGGAGCGCCGTCGAGCTCCACGAGGGCCTTGCGGATGACGGGCTTGTCGGCACCATTACGGCGCTCGATGTTCATCATCATCGTGATGGGCACGCCACCGGCAATCCACTCAGCTGCGGGAGCCGTGGTGTTGCGGATGATGCTCATGTAGCCCGTCTTGCCGGCTGCGATGAGGCGGCTGGCGTTGAAGCCGAGGCTGTAGCAATAGTCGGCGTCGTAGTTGGACGGAGCGGCGCAGCGGCCTTCGTAGCCGAAGAAGTGGTGCTGTGTGCTGAACTTGCCCACATACTTGCCTTCAGCCTTCATCTCGGCCAGACGCTTGGCAACCATGCGCGAGAGGAGTTTCTCGGTCTCGATGAGGCTGACCTGCACGTTGCCGTGGGGGTCGCGGTCGAGGCAGAGCTGACGAGCGACGTCCTCGGGCAGGCTCTCGAGCACAGCCAGGTTGTCCTTGGCGATATTGCCCTTGACGAAAGCGATCTGCTCGTCGGCGCTGGCAAACTCACGAGGCTCGCCCGTAGCGGGGTCGGTCAGCACTTCGTTGAGCTCGCGGATGAGCTTCTTGATGGCGGGGATGAACTCGATCAGGCCTTCGGGGATGAGCACGGTACCGAAGTTGTTGCCGTCGGCAGCACGGGCAGCCACGATGTCGGCGATGTAGCGAACGACGTCGTCAAGGCTCATTTCCTTCTGCTCAACCTCCTCGCTGACGAGGCATACATTGGGCTGTGTCTGCAGGGCGCACTCAAGGGCGATATGGCTGGCCGAACGACCCATCAACTTGATGAAGTGCCAGTACTTGCGGGCGCTGTTGCAGTCGCGCTGGATGTTACCGATGAGCTCGGAATAGGTCTTACAAGCGGTATCGAAGCCGAAGCTGGTCTCGATCTGCTCGTTCTTCAGGTCGCCGTCGATGGTCTTGGGGCAACCGATGACCTGCACGCCATACTGCTTGGCAGCATAGTACTCTGCGAGGACACAGGCGTTGGTGTTGCTGTCGTCGCCGCCGATGATGACGAGCGC
>CADCOX010000220.1 GCA_902803195.1 uncultured Bacteroidales bacterium | reverse complement strand
GAGCATCGGTTACGAGACACAGATCCCTCCCATCTACACGGTAATGTTCTATAATGCCATCGCCAACAATGGACGCATGGTACAGCCCCGTTTCGTGCGCGAGATTCAGCGTGACGGCATCACTTTGAAAGAGTTCCCCGTAGTAACGGTGAAGGAGCGCATCTGCAAACCCAGCACACTTAAGGATATCCATGATATTTTGGAGCGTGTGGTCAACGACCCGACAGGCCTCGGTAAGAAAGCAGGCTGCAAGCAGTTCAAAGTGTGCGGCAAGACGGGTACAGCGCAGATTGCCGATGAGCATGGCAGCTACCACAGTTCCCCGGCCCGCTATATGGTCAGCTTCGCCGGTTTCTATCCGAGTGAGGCTCCCAAATACTCATGCGTCGTCTGCATTAAGAAAAGCGGTCTGCCTGCCTCTGGCGGTGGACAAGCAGGTCCCGTGTTCAGCGAAATCGCCCAATTCGTGATGGCTAAAGGCGTACTCCGCCCTGCCAGCGCTGCGGCTGATAGCACATCTATCTTCGAGGCTCCCGAACCCACGCCTATCCCTGAAGTAGAGAAAGGAAAGATACCCAATGTCCAGGGCCTTGGTGCTCGCGACGCCGTCAGCCTGCTGGAACAGCAGGGACTCCGTGTGAAGCTACACGGGCAGGGCAAGGTCCACAGTCAGAGCCTGCCAGCTGGCAGTGCAGCTGTCGATGGACAGACTATCACCTTGGAACTCAAGATTAAAAACGAATAAACAAAAAAACGATCGATATGTTACTATCCGAACTCCTCAAAGCCGTTCAGCCTATCCATGTGACGGGCAGCACGGACATCGATGTTACTGACATCCAAATTGATTCGCGTCGCATTCAGCCCGATGCACTTTTCGTTGCCGTTCCTGGCACACAGGTAGACGGTCATACTTTCATTCCCAAAGCCATCGAATTGGGCGCCCGGACCATCGTCTGTCAGACTCTACCAGAATCATTCGCAGAGGGCGTGACGTATGTACAAGTGGCTGACAGCGAAGGAGCCGTGGGACCGCTTGCCCACCATTTCTTCGGCGATCCGACAGAGAAACTCGACCTAATCGGAGTCACGGGCACCAACGGCAAGACGACGATTGCCACGCTTTTGTTTAAGATGTTTCGCATCTTCGGATATAAATGTGGACTGGTGTCGACAGTGTGCAACTACATTGACGACAAAGCCATTCCTACGGAACATACGACGCCCGACCCCATCACCCTCAACCGCCTATTGGGCCAGATGGCTGACGAGGGTTGCCGCTTTGCGTTCATGGAAGTCAGTTCACACAGCGTAGCCCAACGGCGTATAGGAGGATTGAAATTCAGGGGAGGGCTCTTCACCAACCTCACGCGTGATCATTTGGATTATCACAAGACCTTCGAAGCCTACCGCGATGCCAAGAAAGGATTCTTCGACCTGCTGCCTAAAGGCGCTTTCGTCGTCACAAATGCCGATGACAAGAACGGGCTCTTCATGACTCAGAACACGAAGGCCGAAGTAAAGACTTATTCACTGCGCACCATGGCCGATTTCCGCGCCCGCATTCTGGAGGAGAGCTTTGAGGGGATGACCCTTGACATCTGCGGTCGCGAAGTCTGCGTACAGTTCATCGGACGTTTCAACGTTTCGAACTTATTGGCTGTTTACGGAGCAGCCATCTGCCTTGGCAAACAACCCGAAGACGTCCTCGTTGCCCTTAGCACCCTACGCCCCGTGAATGGTCGCTTCGAGACCATCCGTTCGCGCGAAGGCGTCACGGCCATCGTAGACTATGCCCACACGCCCGATGCGCTGGACAACGTGCTCACCACAATCAATGAAATCCTGAAGAAACCAGGTCAGTGCATTACCGTCTGCGGCGCTGGTGGCAATCGCGACAAAGGCAAGCGGCCGTTGATGGCTCAGTCTGCCGTTCGCGCCTCTGACCGCGTCATCATCACCTCCGACAATCCTCGCTTCGAGGAGCCTCAAGCCATCATTGATGACATGTTAGCAGGCATCACAACGGCCGAGGACAAGCGCAAGGTACTGAGCATCGTAGATCGACGCGAAGCCATTCGCACGGCCTGCATGATGGCACAGCCAGGCGACGTCATCCTTATTGCCGGCAAAGGGCACGAAGACTATCAGGAAGTCTGCGGCGTGAAGCATCATTTCGATGACCATGAGGTCGTCCGCGAAGCTTTTGGTCTTCAAGCGTGAAGGCATTATCGATATTACGACATCTCGTTATTTCGACATTTCGGCATTACGGTATTTCGATGTTAATCAGTAAAATCTAATAAGATGCTCTACTACCTCTTCCGCTACCTTGGCGAGTTCGGCATACCCGGCTCACACATGTGGAGTTATATCTCCTTCCGCGCCCTGCTCACGTTGGTGCTGTCGCTTATCATCTCTGCTTGGTTTGGCGAGTGGTTTATCAAATGGATGAAACGCCGCAACTATAGCGAGGAGCAGCGCGATGCCAGTATCGACCCCTATGGTGTCGAGAAGAAAGGTGTTCCCACGATGGGCGGCATCATCATCATTGTGGCCACAGTCGTCCCCGCCCTGCTCTTCGGTCGTCTGCGCAATATATACATGCTGTTGATGCTCGGTACGACATTATGGTTGGGGCTCCTTGGATTCCTTGATGACTATACAAAAATGCACAAGAGTAAGGACGGCATCCGACCAATCGTCAAGTTGGCCGGCCAAGCCGTACTAGGGCTTGTAGTGGGCCTCGTGCTTTGGCTTAGTCCAGATGCTGTCATCCGCGAGAACGTAAGTACCGAGCAGGAGAATGGTTTGGAAATCGTACACAAGAGTGAACCCGTAAAGAGCACGCTTACGACCATTCCCTTCGTGAAAAACAACAACCTCAGCTATACCGAAGCCTGCTCGTGGCTCGGCAAGTACAAAGGAGCAGCCGGCTGGGGGCTGTTCGTATTGGTGACCATCTTCATCGTCATGGCCGTGTCGAATGGCGCGAATATGAATGATGGAATGGATGGAATGTGCGCTGGTAACTCAGCTATCATGTGCTTTGCCTTGGCCATTCTGGCTTATGTGTCATCGCACCTTCAGTTTGCAGCCTATCTGAACATTATGTATATACCCGGTTCAGAAGAGCTTGTCGTCTTCTTGATGGCCTTCGTAGGTGCGCTGATTGGCTTCCTGTGGTACAACGCTTATCCAGCACAAGTTTTTATGGGCGACACAGGTTCGTTGGCTATCGGCGGCATCATCGCTGTAACAGCCATCATCATCCACAAGGAACTGCTGTTGCCTCTCATTTGTTTCATCTTCTTCATCGAGAGCGTCAGCGTATTGGCCCAAACCAACTATGCCCGTTATGGCAACCGAAAGGGACTAAAACTTCGTGTATTCAAACGTGCACCTATCCATGACGCTTTCCGCGTGAAGCCAGATCAACTTGCACCCGACCTGCGTATCATCTTCAATTGGCCGAAGGGATGTTGGTTGGAGTCGAAAATCACAATCCGCTTCTGGATTGTGACCATCATGATGTGCGCCTTAGCAATCGTCACGCTGAAGATTAGGTAATTGAGAAGTGAAAAGAGAAAGAACGAAACGTTCATAAACGAATCATAAAGAGATGAAAAGAATCGTCATATTAGGAGCCGCTGAAAGCGGCGTAGGTGCTGCAGTCCTAGCCAAGAAGCAAGGCTTTGATGTGTTCGTTACAGATATGGGGCAGATTAAGCCCCATTACAAAGAGATGCTTGACAGCCGCGGCATTATGTGGGAAGAAGGTCATCACACCGAGGACCTCGTTCTGAATGCCAATGAAATCATCAAGAGTCCTGGCATACCTGACAAGGCTCCAATGGTGAAAAAGGTGATTGCCGCTGGCATCCCAATCATCAGTGAAATAGAATTTGCAGGACGCTATACAGATTCTAAGATGATCTGCATCACGGGCTCAAACGGCAAGACAACCACAACAAGCCTCATCTATCATATCTTCAAGAAAGCGGGTTATGACGTAGGCCTCGCTGGGAACATAGGCCGAAGCCTAGCCCTCCAGGTGGCCGAGGATCCTCATGCCTACTATGTCATTGAGTTGTCCAGTTTCCAACTCGATAATATGTACGACTTCCGTGCCAACATAGCTGTACTACTCAACATCACACCCGATCACCTCGATCGCTACGACAATTCTATGCAGAACTACACCGATGCCAAGATGCGTATTCTGCAGAACCAGACCAAGGATGACGCCTTCGTGTTCTGGAACGATGACCCCGTCATCAGCCATGAATTGGAAAAGTACCACATCGAAAGCCGCATGTGCCCTTTCAGCATCCTCAAGAAAGAAGGTATGATCGGATATATCGCAGATGGCGAATACGTCATCGAACGTCCGACGCCCTTCAACATGGAGCAGGAAGAGTTGGCATTATCAGGCAAGCATAATATGTATAACTCCTTAGCTGCAGGCATCACAGCAGACCTTAGCGGTATTTCCAACGACATCATCCGAGAGAGCCTCAGCGACTTCGAAGGCGTAGAGCATCGACTGGAGTTCGTCTGCAAAGTGCATGGCGTGACCTTTATCAATGACTCCAAAGCTACTAATGTCGATGCGTGCTGGTATGCTCTTGAGAGCATGACTCAACCGACTATTCTCATTTTGGGTGGTCTTGACAAAGGAAACGACTACGAACAAATCAAAGACCTTGTCATCAAAAAATGCAAAGGTCTCGTCTATCTCGGTGTTGACAACCGAAAGTTGCACGACTTCTTCGACCCTCTCGGCATCCCTGTCGCCGAGACCCACTCGATGAAAGATTGCGTCGATGCCTGCTACCGTATGGCTGTGCCCGGCGACACGGTTCTCCTTTCACCTTGTTGCGCCAGCTTTGACCTTTTTAAGAACATGGAAGATCGCGGCGAACAGTTCAAACAGCTTGCCCGTTCCCTCTAATCCGTTGAACCACAATGAAACTTAGCGACAAGTCCTTCAATTTCAGCAGCCTCTTCGAAGGCGACAAAGTGTTGTGGATGGTACTCTTCTTCTTGTGTATCATCTCCATCCTCGAAGTGTACAGTGCTTCGAGCAACATGACTTTTGAGAAGGGAGCCTATTGGAGTCCTGTACTGATGCACAGCATCTATCTGCTCATCGGTGTAGGAGTGGCGTGGGTCATCCATCGCATCCCTTGCAACTACTTTGGCTGGATAGTAGTTGTGGGACCTGTGCTCAGTGTCATTCTTCTGATAGCGGTGTTCTTCTCGGGCAGTCTGAACGACACAAACCGCTGGATGTCCATCGGCGGTATTTCGTTCCAACCTTCTGAGATTGCCAAGGGCTCCTTGGTCGTCGTCGTGGCTTGGATCCTCAGTGTCATGCGCGATGAACACGGTGCAACAACCAAAGCCTTCAAATGGATTATGGGATTCGCGCTGGTCATCTGCGGTCTGATTGTCTCAGAGAACTTATCGACAGCAGCCCTAACCTTCATGGTCGTTCTGATGATGATGTTTGTGGGCCAGGTGCCCTGGAAGCAGTTGGGCGCGCTCATCGGTTTGCTGGCCATAGCGGGCTCATTGGGTTATTCCGTTCTACGTTTCACCCCCGACGACACCCTGGCCCAGTTGGAGCAAGTACCCGTTCTCAAGCGCCTGCCCACATGGGCACACCGCGTGCGCAACCACAGCGAGTTCGCCGCCAACCCCGACAGCTTCGACCTCAGCACAAATCCTCAGATTGTGCAATCGCATATCGCCATCGCTACCTGCAACGTCATCGGCCGCGGACCTGGGAACTCTGAGGTACGCGACTTCCTGCCACAAGCCTATTCTGATTTTATCTATGCTATCATCATCGAAGAACTGGGACTCGCCGGAGGAATCTTTGTACTTTTGCTCTACATAACCCTACTCTATCGAGCGGCGCGTATCGCTGGACGATGCGTGAAAAATTTCCCCGCGTTCCTTATCATGGGGTTGGCATTACTCATCGTCACGCAAGCATTAATCAACATGATGGTAGCTGTCGGCATCTTCCCCGTGACCGGTCAACCCTTGCCACTTGTCAGCCGAGGCGGTTCGTCGATTATGGTGAATTGCGCCTACATTGGGATGATGCTCTCTATCAGCCGCTCAGCAGCGATGGTGACATCCGATGAGAACGCAAAATCACTCTCCAAAGAGGCATAGATGTAGACGAAACCTTTTTTTCAAAGAAAAAAACGTCACAAAACACTCATCGAACGATAATTATTACTATATTTGCACAAAATTTCAGAAGTTTGCATGGAAAAACCTCTTAAAGTCATTATAAGTGGCGGTGGAACGGGCGGCCACATCTTCCCTGCCCTGAGCATTGCCAACGCCATCAAAAGCCTGTGTCCAGAGGCTGACATTCTTTTCGTTGGAGCCGAGAACCGCATGGAGATGCAGCGCGTTCCCGCTGCGGGCTACGAAATAAAAGGGCTCCCCGTAGCAGGCTTCGATCGCAAGCACTTACTCAAGAACATCAGTGTGCTGTGGAAACTGATGAAGAGTCGCCGTATGGCTCGGCGCATCATTAAAGACTTCCAACCCGATGTGGCTGTTGGCGTGGGCGGTTATGCCAGCGGTCCCACCCTTAATATGGCCGCGAAAATGGGCGTTCCCACACTGATTCAAGAACAGAACTCTTATGCAGGCGTGACCAATAAACTGTTGGCGAAGTCCGCCAAGAAAATCTGCGTGGCTTACGAAGGAATGGAGCGTTTCTTCCCTGCGGAGAAAATCATGCTCACAGGCAATCCCGTCCGCCAGACTTTGCTTGAGTGCAAGCTCAGCCGAGCCGAAGCCATCGCCAAATTAGGCTTTGATCCCATTCGCCCGGTCATTCTCATCGTCGGCGGCAGCCTTGGCGCACGAACGATCAACGAGAGCGTCCTCCAGCATCTGAATCTGATTAGCGAAAGCCGTGTACAGATTGTCTGGCAGACTGGCGGCTACTATTTCGAGGATATCAAGAAGCGTCTTTCAGAACAGGGTTGTCCCGCTAATCTGAAAGTAACTGACTTCATCAACCACATGGACGAAGCCTACCGCGCGGCGGATCTCGTCATCAGCCGTGCCGGAGCAAGCAGTATCTCAGAGCTGTGCCTGCTTGGCAAGCCTTCCATCCTTGTCCCCTCGCCTAATGTAGCCGAAGACCATCAGACAAAGAATGCGATGGCACTCGTCGATCGAGGCGCGGCCCTCTACGTTCGCGATGCCGATGCCAAGGAACAACTGTTACCGCTCGCCATCACAACGGCCAAGGACACCGCCATGCTGAAGCAACTTGCAGAGAACGCTAAAGCTATGGGCCTGCCCGACTCGGCCAACATCATCGCTAAAGAGGTCATCAAGCTAACTGAAAAATAACTGATAACGCATCAACACAAATATGTTCAAAGCTGTCTACTTCATCGGCATCGGAGGCATTGGCATGAGCGCCATCGCACGCTACTATCTCCAGCGCGGTCTCGTCGTTGCCGGTTATGACAAGACGCCAACCCCTCTCACTCGAGAACTGGAACACGAAGGCGCCCTCATCCACTACGAAGAGCGCGTGGACTTGATTCCCGAAGCTTGTCTCGATGAGACCACAACTCTGGTCGTCTACACACCCGCCATTCCTGCCGAACACGCCGAGTTGCAATACTTCCTTGCCCACCATTTTGATATCCAGAAACGTGCGCAAGTCCTCGGCACCCTCACCCATACCCACCGTGGTCTCTGTGTGGCCGGCACTCATGGCAAGACGACCACCAGCAGCATGACCGCCCATCTGCTCCATCAGAGTCACGTCGACTGCAATGCCTTCCTCGGCGGT
>CADCOX010000219.1 GCA_902803195.1 uncultured Bacteroidales bacterium | reverse complement strand
TAGTTCGAAGTCGAAGATGTCGAGGTTCTCGGCCATACGTTCCTTGTGACTCGACTTGGGAATGATAACGACGCCGCGCTGCAACAGAAAACGGAGAGCCGTCTGAGCCACACTCTTGCCGTGAGCCTTGCCGATTCGAGATAGCACTTCGTTGTTGAAGAAGCCGTTACGTCCTTCGGCCAACGGCCCCCACGACATGATCTGGCAACCGAACTCTTCCATGTATTTCTGCGCTTGTTTCTGTTGGCAGAACACGTGCGTCTCCACCTGATTCACCATCGGCTTGATCTCTACGTTCGATGCCAAGTCGATGAGATGGTCGGGGTAGAAGTTGCTGACGCCGATGGCCCTCAGTTTGCCTTCACGATAAGCCTCCATCAAGGCTCGATAAGCACCATAGCGGTCGCAGAAAGGTTGATGAAGCAGCATCAGGTCAAGGTACTCTGTTTGCAGCTTACGCAGGCTCTCGTCGATGGAAGCCTTGGCCTTCTCGTAACCGTAGTTGGAAATCCAAATCTTCGATACGAGGAATAGGTCTTCGCGCTTCACGCCACTCTTGCGCCAGGCATTGCCTACGCCCTCTTCGTTGTGGTAGGCCTGTGCGGTGTCTATCATGCGATAGCCCACACTCAGCGCATCGCTTACACAACGCTCACACTCCTCAGGGGTCACCTGATACACTCCGTATCCCATTTTCGGCATCTCTACGCCGTTTGATAACTTAATGTACTCCATCATGATGATTTAACGATTTAACGATTTAATGATTTAACGATTTAACGATTTACCGGTTGGATTCCCCTCCCTAAAAGAGGAGAGGCTTTTAGTAGTTAAGTGTTTTTATCCACTTCTCCACCTTCGCCCTCTCAGTCCTTACCTCATGACCATAGATGCTGAAGCCTTTCTGTACGTTGGCGCCGGGGAACGCCTTCTTCACGTCCTCCACGCAGTTGGCCAGTCCGCTGCCCTCGTGCGTGGTGAAGGGGATGACCGTCTTGCCCTTTAGGTCGTTGGCATGTTTCTTGAAGAAGGTAAACATCACCTGCGGATAGGTGCCCCACCAGACGGGGCCTCCGATGAATACGGTGTCGTATGGCGCTAGGTTCACATCGCCCTCATACTCGGGCAGTTCGCCCTTGCGCGTCTCTTCCTTTGCCAGCTGGATAAGCGGCGTATAAGCCATCCCGTCATACTTGTGCGTGACAATCTCGAATTGCTCTGCACCCGTCAACTCAGTGACGTAGTCGGCCACAATCTTCGTGTTGCCCACTTCGATGTTACCTACTGCGTAGTTGTCTCCTGCATGCGAGAAGAACACCACCAATTTCTTACCTTCCTTTGCCATAACTTTCTCTTTGTTTGCGCTGCCGCTGCAAGCTGTCGATATGAGCAATGCCGTGGCAACTGTGATGATACTTTTTAAATTCATAATTGTATGTTGTTTGGTTTTCCGCTGCAAAGGTACGGCGATATTCCGACTGAATAGTTTCACAAAAAGCGCCATGATTTTCACTTTTTGCAGGAATCGTTCTTTTTTATATCAAATAATGTGTATCTTCGCCCCCAAAATAGCGACCATTTATGCGATTCAACGTTTTTTCTTGTATGCTCTTATGCAGCCTTTTCTGCGTTCAGGCGCAGGACAATTTGACGATGCTCGTGGGCACCTATACCGACGGCGGCAGCCACGGCATCTATTCCTATCGGTTCAACCAAATGACTGGCGAAGCCCGACTTTTGGATTCCCTCGCCTTGAAGAATCCGTCGTACCTGACCCTCTCCAGCGATGGCCACAGGGTGTATGCCGTGAGTGAGACCAACGATGAGAAGGCATCGCTCAACGTCATCAACTTAGGTCGTAACGGCAGCATGCAATTGCTGTCATCGGCTGCTACCGAAGGCGCCGACCCTTGCTATGTAGCCGTGAAAGGAGCGCTTGCCCTGACGGCCAATTATTCTGGCGGTTCGATGAGCGTGTTTCGTCTGTCCACGAAGGGCGATGAGCCGACCCTCGTCACGCGATTCCTTGGGGCTACTGGCGGCCCCGACCGCTCGCGGCAGGGCTTGCCCCATGTTCATTGTGCCTGCTTCACTCCCGATGGCCGCTACGTATTGGCAACCGATTTTAGTGCGGACCGAATACTCTCTTATCGCATCGCTGGTCAACGCCTTGTGGCCAATGGCGTGGCAGCGCAAGTGAGTGCAGACTCTGGCCCGCGTCATCTCACGTTCAGTCGTGATGGCCGCTTTGCCTACGTGATGAGCGAGCTGTCGGGCAAGTTGACTGCGTTCCGTTATTCACAAGGCCGCTTGGAGTGCATTCAGGAGATTGTCTCCGATAGCGTGGGCGCTCGCGGCGGTGCCGATGTCCACCTGAGTCCCGACGGCCGATTCCTCTACTCCAGCAATCGTCTGAAGGACGAGGGAATTGCCATCTTCTCCGTTGACGCTGCTACGGGCTTGCTCACTCGCATAGGATATCAGCCCACAGGCGCTCATCCCCGTCAGTTCAATCTTACGCCCAACGGCCGCTTCCTGCTCTGCTGCTGCCGCGACAGCAATAAGATTCAGGTGTTCCGTCGCGACTTAAAGACGGGCCTGCTCACCGATATCCACAAGGACATCAGCGTCAGTCGGGCTGTTTGTGTGCAGTTTGCAAGCGAGTAGCGCATGCGTAGTCGTGCCTGCGTTCCTATTTTCCCTTGCGTGAGAATCATTGTACGATGAAGTCCGATTTCTTCTATTCCACCGATTTCTACGGGATGAACGCCCGTGAGTTGAGCCACACCTGCATGCACATGCTTTGCCTGGCGGGGGAGGGGAGTTTTGTGTTCAACGAGCGCTGCTATCACGTCGTCCCGAACGACCTCGTGGTCATCCCCGTGCCTACACGCGTGAAGAATCTCGCCGCCCATCCCGATCTGCAAGTGGAATGGTTGGCTGCCGACTACAAGTTCCTGCAGAACCTGCTGCCGTCCAACAACTATAGCATTGGGGGCAGCATCGCGCTCAACCAAGACCCCGTCATACGACTTACAGAAGAACAGGCGCGGCATCTGCAGGATGACTTTCATCATTTGCGTGACCGCATGGCAGACTGCCAACTCCAGTTCTACCGCGAGCTCATGGGTAGCCTCTGCCTGACGATGATGTACGATATCTTCGAAGCCCACGCCCAGAACGAGGCCACCACCTCTCATACCGACCGCACGGCCTACATCGTCAAGCAGTTGATGGCCATCCTCTCCACGGGCATCAGCAGTACTGAGCGCGACGTCAGCTACTATGCACGTCGCCTCAATGTCTCGCCTAAGTACCTCTCGGCCACTATCAAGCGCGTGACCGGTCATAGCGTTACCTCCTACATCGACCGCCATACGATTCCGATATTGAAAGGGTATCTTGACGACGAACGCCTCTCGCTCACTCAGATTGCCGAGCGTATGAATTTCACTTCGCTCTCGTATTTCAGTCGCTATTGTACGAAGCACCTCGGCCTCTCGCCCAGCGACTATCGTCTGAGCCTCCAACCAAGGCAATGACTCGATGCTCAAGAAGCAGTCGGCTCGAGCGATGGCGATGACCTCCGGAACAGCAGGATGGCAGGCCTGCTCGTTGCATGAGCGTTAATTTTTGTTGACCCGGCTTTTTTTTACGCCTGTATTTGAGCGATAATCTCAACCTATTTCGTACCTTTGTGCCATGATTGCGCAACGACCCTACGATGAGTAAAGTACGAACACCCGCCCTTCGTCTTTGCCCTCCCGCCCATTCGCATCGCCCTGTACCTATATTCGCATCGCCCTGCGCGTATATTCGCATCGGCTTACACGTATATTCGCTCAGCCTTATGCGTATATATGTATAAGGTGGACCACCATGGTGATCCAGTACGAACGAATAGAGGCGTTAGGCCTCATGCATAGTCGGTAAGGCATCAGCTTCAGGTCGCATCGGGCTGCGCATAGGTTCGCTTCAGCTTTGGCTCATATAGCTCCAGCGGCCATTCACTTGACGGAAAGGCGATTCGACAGGCTCACGTCAAGACGCATCAGATAGAAAACAACTTCAACCCAAGCGCTTCAAGGAAGGCACAACAAACGAACATAACAACAATGGAGTCTAATCGAAAGACAATGAAAACAGACATCATCTGCATCGGGCATATCACCCACGACCGCATCGTGACCCCTGAGCGCGACCTGCACATGCCAGGTGGCACTTCCTTCTACTTCTCCTATGGCTTGCGCCACCTCCTTGGCGAGCGCTCCAACATACGCTACCGACTCGTCACCTCACTGGCCGAGAAGGACATGCAGGCCGTCGACGATATGCGGCGCGAAGGCATCGACGTGGAGGTCATTCCAAGCCGTGAGACGGTTTACTTCGAGAACATCTACGGTGCCGACCAGAACAACCGCCAACAACGCGTGAGAGCCAAGGCCGACCCCTTCACTTGCGAGAAACTGGCCGACGTCGAGGCCGAGTACATTGTCTTGGGAAGCCTGCTCGCCGACGATTTCGACCTCGCCGTCCTGCGTCAACTCGCCGAACGCGGCACGTTGGTCGTCGATGCCCAAGGTTATCTGCGCGAGGTACGTGACGAGAAGGTATATGCCTGCGACTGGAACGACAAACGCGAGGCCCTACGTTACATCGACATCCTGAAGGTGAACGAACACGAGATAGAAGTCCTCACGGGTGAGCCCGATCAACATCGGGCTTGCGAGATCTTGGCCGATTGGGGTGTGCGCGAGGTGCTGCTGACGTTGGGCAGCTTTGGTTCGGTGGTCTATGCCGACGGACAGTTCTTCGACATCCCTGCTTACGAACCCGAGCGCATCGTGGATGCCACGGGGTGCGGCGACACCTACGTCATGGCTTACGTCCTGCGCCGTCATCTGGGCGATACACCCGAGCGTGCAGCCCACTTCGCATCGGCGGTTGCCAGCATCAAGTTGGAAGCCTCAGGCCCCTTCTGCGGTACGATGGACGATGTAAGACGGCGTTTGGGAGACCCCTCTAACTCTCCCCGTTAATCCATTTACTATTGACAATTTACCATTTACTGGTTGGATTCCTTCCCTAACAGGGGAGGGGCAAGGGAGAGGCTTTTGGGGAGAGGCTTTTGGGCCGAGCGGCAACACTCAACTCTCCCTGACCCTGCGACGAGCAAAGATAAGGACGACGATGTAGCCTGCAAGAGGGATGAGGAAAGGTATCACCAAAGAGCCCGAGCGATCGGCTAAGAGAGCCATCAGCAGGAAACCACAGCCACCCACTGGAGTCATCATCAGCAGCGACGAGGCGCTCTTGGTGAGAGAACCCAAGCCTCTGAGCGTGAGCGAGAAAATGGTCGGGAACATAATGGCTTCGAAGAAATAGTTGGCGATGAGCAGAGCCAGCGAGAACTGATAACCGAGGATGGACAACTGGCCGTTCAAAAAGAGCAAGGCGATGCTCACGACGGTGCCGCAAGCACACCAGAGCAGAACGCGCTCGGCTGCGATACGGCGCATGACCCAGCTACCCACGAAACGTCCGCCCATGAAGATGAACAGCGACAGTCCCAAGATATAAGAGGCATTGGCAGCCGACAGCCATCCCATGCCCGTCGTGAAGTTGACGAAGTAGCTGTTGATGCTGATCTCGCTGATCTCGTAGGCCAGCAACGCTGAGAGTCCGAAGAGGAAGGAGCGGTTATGGAAGAGTTGGCGTATGTTCGCCCATCCCGATGCGTTGTCCTGTTCGGCTGAAGATGAATCGTTGAGGCTCGAGGCCGCTTCCTCGGTCTGAATCTCTGGCAATTGAGAACGCGAGAAGATGAAAGCCACCAGCAGCACGATGACGCCCATGACCACGTAGGGCTGCGACACGTCCGTCCCACTGCCGCCGAAGAGCAAGCCCCCTACTACGATGGGGGCAAGCGCCGAACCCATTCCGTTGAACGACTGCGAGAGGTTGAGGCGGCTGCTGGCTGTCTCGACAGGACCGAGTTGAGTGGCATAGGGATTGGCTGCCGTCTCCAAAAACACAAGTCCGCAGGCGATGACGAAAAGGGCTGCCAGATAGCCCGCAAACGAATTGGCCCAAGTGCCGGGAACAAACAAGAAAGCACCGACGGCATAGAGCAGCAGTCCGATGACCACGCCGCGCTTATAGCCCACGCGATTAATGAGCAGCCCGGCGGGAATGGCCATCAGGAAATAACCCAAATAGGTGGTCACCTGCACGAGCGACGACTGCGTGATGGAGATGTTCAGCTCGGTCTGGAAATGCTTGTTGAGCACGTCCAAGATAGCACGGGCGAAGCCCCAAAGGAAGAACAAGGAGGTGATGAGCACGAACGGCACAAGGTAGCGGCGTTCGGTGAGGGAGGGACGTGAATTCGATGTCATTTCAGAACAGATAGTCAATACATGTTTAAGGGTTCTTATGGGCAAGCCCATCTGTGCTTTCGCGCAACAAAGTAACAACAAATAATTGACAAATCAGGTAAAATATTTGATAAAAAGCCTATTCCTACACGATTTAACAATTATTGGCATAGTATTGGCGGCATGACAGCCTGCTCCCAGCGGCAGGAGCGTTAATTAATGTTTTGCTGATGTTATTTTCAGTTGCTTTTGCGCGATAGTCTCAACCTATTTTGTACCTTTGTGCCATGATTGTATTCGAACAACGATGAATAAAGTAAGAATCACAGCTGTTCGCCAGACGGTCTATCCCGACCTGATGGCGAGATATGAGAATCCCATCGAACACACATGCGACGTACGCGAGGGCCAGCAATGGACGTCGGTCGACGGCACTTGCCCAGAAGGGATGTGCCCTTCGGCCTGGTCGTCGATGCGCGAGTTCGTGGAGGCACTTGCCCGCGGCGAAGGCAACTTCTTCGACGGCTGGATGCAGAACCCGATGAGCGCCATGATCAGCTGCAACGATGGTTTCCGCCCCTTCAGCTTCTACATCGAAGTGATGGTTGACGGGAACGGGAACGATAACGGGAAGGATAACGTTAACGGGAACGATAACGGGAACGATCGCTCGGCGCTTGCGACGCTTCTTCGAGCTTAGCGAGTCTGAAGAACGTTAACGAAAACTTAAACAGAAACGAGAAATGAGAAAGCTATTCTTCATGATGGTTGCTGTAGCTCTGCTTGCAGCCTGTGGCAACAGACAGACGGTAGTGGCTTCGGCCGACGATGGTCATGACGGCGCGGCCGTGCCCTTTGTTGTGGCCAAGAACTATTTCTTCAAGCAAGGACAGGAACTTCCTGCAAGTCCGAAAATAACCTCTGCCGAGGCGTTCAACGCCCTCTTCGGCATGGCTACACTGATGGGCGAAGATGGTAAACCTACGGCCATCGACTTCGACCGCCAGTTCGCCGTGGCCGTAGTGCTGCCTGTGACGGACGTCGCTACTGAGATTCGTCCTGTGAAAGTAGAGGATAAGGGCGATACGCTCTCCTATGACTACGAGGTGACGAGGGGCGAGAAGCAATCGTTCAGCATACAGCCCGTCTCCATCATCGTCTTGGACAAGAAGTATGAGCGCAAGGAAATCGTGCTCGCAGGCGAGTAGGAGAGACCTCAAGCTCGCTTGCGCTCGACCTCGGGTAGCTTGCTACCCACGGGACGCAAGAATGACCGAGTCGTAACAGACGAAGACGAAGTCCGCTTTGAATGGACATGAAAGGTATATCAAACAGATAAATCGGAATAGATATTAAACTGGAAGAAAATGCATGAAGAAAGATGTTAATTTCCGGGATGAGGCCATAGCATGCGTGAAGGATTCTGTCCTCCCGATTCATAAGCAAATATATGACAAGTATAAAGGGGATTTTGACAGAATCTATGCGGAAGCGTACAATAACAAATCCTATACAGGTAAAGTA
>CADCOX010000218.1 GCA_902803195.1 uncultured Bacteroidales bacterium | reverse complement strand
TCGTGGTCGTTCTACTATGCCCAGGACGACACCCGCAACTACCTGGCCATCTACAACAGCGGCGGCAACCTCAACTCCAAGACCACCGAACTCGCCACCTGGCAGCTCGAGGATGGCGACATCGAAGGCTTCTACAAGCTGCGCGCCATGGACGGACACGCCAACGGCATCAGCGGCTACCACCTCCACCTCAACGCCGAAAATCAATACTTCGTCGTCAACGAAGTCCTCAACGGGCAGCCCTACTACCCGGATTATGCCGGGGGAGCTGTCTCCGTCGATTTCGATGAGGAGAACTACGACCCCGACAAGTACTACTGGAAGGGCGGCGACGCCACCGTCATGTACGTCCTCGACGAGACCGGACGTGCACAGATGATCGACCACACCTCCGAGAACTGGGCTTTCATCAGCGTCGAAGACCTCCCCACCCACGTCGCCCTCTATGGCGCTTACTTCGCCCTGCAGCAGCTGGCCGACGAGATCGACAACGACGACTACACCGCAGGCCTCAAGGCTACGCTCGACGCTGCTACCAGCCTCTACCTGAGTCCGTCCAGCAATCCCGAGGACATCACCGCTATGATTGCCGCTAAGCGCACGTTCCGCTCCGTCATCGAGGAAGCCAAGGCTCTCGAGGAGCCCGATGCGACCCTCACGGCCGCCATCAAGAAGGCCATGGAGGACTTCGATTCGAAGGTTGAGACCGACGAGGTCGAAGCTGCCATTGAGACGCTCCGCGACGCCATCAATGCCTTCCTTCAGGGCGGTGGCGACCTCACCTCGATGGGCCAAAACATGAGCTTCGAGGACCTCACCGTGCAAGGTGGCATGCAGACGAGCGGCGTCGCCGGTGCTCCAGTCGGTTGGGAAGTCTTCGTGGCCGGCAAACAAGTGGTTACCGCCGACGACGTCCGCGGTGCCGGCATCTCAGCCTGGCATGGCGCCAACAACGACTGCGAAGGCGACCCCAAGGAGGGCGAGATGGGCTTCGGCCTCTGGACAAGCGGCGTACCCCAATACGAGATTTCGCAGCAGATCACAGGCCTCGAGAACGGCACTTACATCGTCCGTGCCGGCCTCATGGTAGGCGCTAACGGCAACGGCTCGCGCCGCACCACCCAACGCCTCTTCGGCAACCACAACGTCACATACTTCGCTGCCGAGACCGACTACGACCTCTCGCTGCTCGATGCCGCCGAGGTGCCTGCCTTCGCCGCCCTCGAGGAGCCCTTCACCGACCGCCTGCTCCAGGAGATGGAGGTTCGCGCCTATGTCTACGATGGCACTCTCCGCTTTGGCGTCCGCACCGATGGCAACTATCGTGCCGCACAGCGCTCCTCGTCAAACAGCGCCGGTGGCGACGGCTGGTTCAAGGTCGACAACTTCCGCATCGAGAAGGTAGGCTACGACGGCGAGGATGCCGCTAACGTGGCCAACCACTACATCAACATCTTCCAGAACTTCTCCGGCGAGTACATGCAAGCCTCGCTCCAGCATGAGGTCATGGCGATTGTCGACAAGTACAGCCAGGTCAGTGCCGAAACGCCCGCCAGCGAGATCAACACCATCATCACCACCCTCTGCGACAAGCTCGAGGTCGTCAAGGCTTCCATCGCCGCCTACCAGCGCTTCATGGCTGCCATCGAGGAAGCCTACTTGAAGTACGAGGAACTGGGCGACCAGTACACGGGCAAGGCCGCCTACTTGGAGCTCATCGAGGATTGCGAGGGCGATCTCGACGAAGGCCGTCTCGACGAGGCTGGCATCGACGCTGCCATCGCGGCCCTCAACCAAGCCTACTCCGATGTCCTCAAGACCGGCATTCAGGTGGGCGAATACGCCGCTATCATCATCAACCCGAGCTTCGAGGACCTCTCCGCACAGGGCGGCAACAACTCCGACGGCGTCGTCAATCCCCCTGCCGGTTGGACACTCTCGCTCAACGGTCAGCCTTGCGCCACCAGTGCCGACTACGGTAAGGCTGGTGCCAGCCTCGGCTGGTGTGCCATCAACTCGGGCGACGCCATCGACGAGGTCGACGAGCAGGGCGAGCCTTGGTCCGTGCAGTACACCGACGGCACGCACGTCTTCGGCATCTGGGCAGCCAACGTGCCCGAGGTAGAGCTCTCTCAGACTTTCAAGGGCCTGCCCAAGGGCGTCTACATCCTCTCTTGCGACATGGTCGTGCAGTACAACTGGGGCGGCCACTGCGTCACCACGCAGCGCATCTTCGCCAACGACTACGTTCAGATGTACGGTGCTGAAGCCACTTATGCCGAGCGCCTCAACGACACCGACGATATGATTGCCGCTATGGCACTCGACGCCGCTCACCCCGACGCTCAATACAAGCACATGAACTACGCTGGCTACGTCAACGAGTCCCCCTATGGCGTCACCTCCTGCCCCCACCACATGGAGCTCACCTGCGTCGTTGGCGAGGACGGCCTGCTCACCATCGGTTTCCGCACGAATAACGTCGACCCCGACGGCACAGCCCACAAGTACGACAGCGCCGGTTGGTTCAAGCTCGACAACTTCCAGCTCTTCTACGAGAGCGACGAGGTTCCCGTAGGCATCATCGACGTGCAGCGCACCTCTGCTCCGCTCGCCACCACCACCTACTACAACGTCGACGGTCGTCGCGTCAGCCAGCCTGCTCGCGGCATCACCATCGTCAAGCGCACAATGACCGACGGCAGCGTCAGCGCCTCCAAGGTCCTGCGTTAAGTTTCAAGCAGATAACAGAAAAAAGGGTTGCGCTTCACGGCGTAACCCTTTCTTTTTCTGTAGCCCTTCCTTTTTCCTTTCCTTTTCTTTTCCGCAACCCCTCCTTTTTCAGTTTTCTTTTTATTGTTGTCCGCTAAAAATATCTAAGGCCAAAGAAATGGCAGTCTATCAGCCATTAGCTGCCCGTTTGCATCCTTGTAAGACCCGAGCCGAAAAATCGACCCGGCTATTCCCCCATGCAGGCCCCCTCTTCC
>CADCOX010000217.1 GCA_902803195.1 uncultured Bacteroidales bacterium | reverse complement strand
GGCCTGGCTCATGTCGACCTTGTAGAGCGAGCCGGCCGTGAGGCGCTTGAGGAGGCCCTTCATCTGACGGTCGCTGCTGCTGTAGTAGGCCTCGAGCGTCTGCCCGAGGATGCGGTCGGCATAGCCCTCGAAGGCCGTCACGGCGATGGCGTCGGTGAGCGGATGGGCTACCCAGTTCCAGCCTTCGGCCAGGTCGAGGGTGAACGTGGCGTTGGTCAGATCCATGATGCCCTGATCCTCGCCGAGGAACGCGTCGAAGCTGTGGTGCGTGTTGGAGCGCTCGATGGTCGGGACGGTCATCTTGTAGAACGCGTTGGCGCCGTCGGGATAGCGGCCCACCGACTCGTCGCCGGCATGCAGCCCATAGGCGAGGCCGTCGGCGAAGTCCTTCAGCGCGGGATGGGCCTCGAAGTAGGACGCGTTGTTGGCCACGAACTCTGGGGACGAGATGACGAGCGCCATCTGCCCGTTGGCGTTGCCGAGCTTGAAGGGCGTATGCAGCTGGCTGATGGACTCGAGTTTGTCGGCCCAGAGGATGAGGTGCCCGTTGGCGGGAACGATGGTGTTGGCCACGGTGCCAGAGGGAATCTGGTACTTGAGCGGGTCGTCGAGGTCGTCGCTGAGGTAGAGGCCGGCGGCGTCGAGGTCGGTGTCGGTGGTGTTGTACAGCTCGATCCAGTCGTTCTTCTTGAAGTGGTCGTTGATGAAGACCGTGTTGCCGGCGCTGACCTCGTTGACCTTGATGGGCGTGGCGATATCGGCCAGCAGTTCCTCGTCGGCGAGGCGCTCGAAGGTGGCCGTCAGCGTTGCGCTATGGGTGCCGAGCGTAGCGATGTCCAGCGTTGTCTCGGTGGAAACGACGGGCATCTGATCATAGATGTTGCGTAGGAGCCGTGCCGTCCAATAAATGTCGGACGAAGAGGCAGAGGTGTTGTGCACCTCGACGGCGATGACGTTCTCGCCCAAGCGGAGCAGGTCGTTGGGAATGGCGACGGAGGCCGTGCCGGCTGTCGAGCCTACGTAGCTGGTGGAGTAGTCGGCATAGGTGGGCGTTCCACTTATGAGGTGGCGTCCGACCTCAACGCCGTTGACATAGACCACGCAGCCATCGTCGACGTAGAAGGTCAGTTCGTAGTTGACGTCGTCGGTCGGCAGCTCATCGAGGGTAAAGGTCTTGCGGAAATAATAAGTAGGCCGCTTGTTGCTGCTGTCGGCGCCGTAGTCGAGGGTGGTGGCATAGTCGCTGCTACCATTCATACCTACGTTACCATAGCCGAAAGGCGCCTGTCCGTCTTTCCATGTGACGAGGCCGTCGGCGTCTTGCCAAGCGGTCGCGTCGAGTGGACCTTGGTCGTAGTACTGCCAACTCGAAGATGTGTCGAAGAGGATCTCGCTCGAAAGCAGACTCGCGGCAGCGCCTTCCATGCGCCAGCCAAGGAAGCGGTAGCCCGCGGGCGTGCTGGCCTTGAGGACGGCGGGAGCGTAGAGCGTGCCGCTGAACTTGTTCGTAGGAATCTCCTCCTGATTCAACCAAAGCCTGCCGCCGTCAATGTTGCTCTGAAGGGTCAGCGAGTAGGCATCTTGTTCGTTGAGACCGAGATAATTGCTCATGTTCTGGATGCGGCTGGAGCGTTGGTCGCTGTTGGTGACGTGGTTGATGAGCGATGCGGCTCGGCTCTCCAACGTGCCGGCGGTGCCCTCAAATTCGAGGGCCTTGAACATCTTGTCCTTGAGGGCCGTGGCAACCTCGGTGCAGCGCTCGGGGTCGAACACACTGCCATTGACGAGGCAGAACGCATCGATGAAGCGGCGCTTGAAGGGCTCATAGGCGAGCATGTTCAGGAAGATGTCAATGAGGAAGCTCTTGCCCGTGTCGTAGCGGCTGTCGTAGAGCCTGTCGCGGAGCGACCCTATCATGGAGGTCGTGCTGAAGGCGGCGTCGAGGTCCATCATCACGAGGTGGAACTTGCCGTCTTGTCGAGAACGATAGCCTTTGGCGTTATTGCTATTGGTGAGCCAGTCCGAACTGCCGATATAGCACTCGATGGCCATGTAGTTGCAGTACTCGTCGATGTCTACGATATCGCAGATGTCAGCGTAGATGGACTCGTTTGTCGGGTCGTCGGCCAGCTGTTGGGCGAGCGCCATCCAGCGGCGGAACACTGTGTCGTCGCCGGTCTTCTGTTCATACCCCTTGGCGCCATTGATCTCGAACTGGTCCATGTCATCGGTGTCTATGCCGTGGTTGCTATAGCCATGGTTCTTGTTGCTCGGTTCACGGATATTGAACATGAACATGTAACGACCATTGATGAAGATGTGAGCGGGTTGTGCGGCCTGGCAGTCGACGTTAAAGCCGCTGCGCAGCACCATTTCGTGGATGGCTGCGTCCTTGTGGCGGACCTCGTTCTCGTTGCCTCCGTTGCGGATTTGCAGCGCTTTATTCTTGATGTAGGGCTTGTCCTCGAAGAAGGGGTAGGGAAAGAAGTTCTGCCCGAGGTAGTACTTTCCGCCTTTCAGACGGAAGGAACTGGCGGGAGGGTAGTGGCGGGTCCAGCCGCCGCAGACCTCGAAATCGCACTCTTGACTGAGCGCCATGAGGAATGAACCGCCATCCTCCTCGTCGGGAACGAGATACTCGACGTTGACGGGACGGTCCCACGAGCGGTTCTTGTTGCTGAACGATTTGTTGTTGCCGGACGTGCCGTTGGTGCCGTCGACGTAGGCGCCTATCGTGTTGTCGAAGAGGTTGGCTTCGTCGGTGACAATAGAGATGATGGGCAGGTAGTAGTCGCGGTCCTTGTAGATGTAAGTGCGGGTGACGACGCTACTGGGCAGGAATCCGTCTTTGAAAAGACGCAGACGAAGGGTCGTCGTGGCGCCTCCGATATGGAAGATGCCGTCGGTGCTTACAGCGCCATTCTCCAGCGTCGGCGTCGAGCCGTCGGTCGTAAAACGTAGGGTAGCGCCATCGGGAATAGCGACGTGAACGTCGAAATCGGAGGTGAAGACGGTGGCGTCGCGATCCACAACGGGCATCGCCAATTGCGTCTGCGCGAAGGTGCTGCCGACGTTCGAGGCCTCAGGCGAAGGCGTGCCAGTCCACTGCCATTGTCCAGCGGAATCGGCCGTACGGGCATAGCTGCAACGCTGGATACCGGCGGGATAATCCTGCTGCATAACGACATTGCCGTTCTTGTCGCTGATGACGATCGTGCCGCCTTCCCATTGCAGCTTGAAGTTCACTTGCTTATAAGCTTCGCTGCTGTGAGCATTGCCGGTGTCGTAGTGGTCAAACCAAAGGTTCTTGAACTGATGTGGGCCGACCACGCCCATGTCATCGGGTAGCTGGCAGCTGTTGCCCAGGTGGTCGCTGACGACGAGACGGCTCAAGCTGACGCTCACGTCCGTGGGATTGTAGAGCTCGATCCAACCGCCGTAATTCACTGAGGGGTCGATGAACTGGTCGATGTTGGCGACCTGTATCTCATTGATGACGAGCTGCTCGGGGTGACTTTCCTCGACGGTCACAGAGGTCGTGGCAGTAAGCATGGACCCGACGGCATGCGCCGTGATGACCGCGCTGCCAAGACCCTTGGCCGTCACGTTACCGTAGGCGTCCACTGTAGCTACCGCATCGTCGGAAGAACTCCACCAGGCGTGCTTGTAAACCTCTGTATCAGCCGCTACTTGCGCGCTAAGTTGTAATGCTTGACCCTCGACGAGCTGAGCCGACTGAGGTGTCACGCTGATCGCGGTGGCCGTGCTTTGCCCTGCTCCATGATAGGTGAGCCGGACATTGTCGAAGGCCATCCAGTTGGCAGTCGTAGAGGCTAATGTCTGTAGACCTATGGTCATCGTTCCGCCTACGCAATAGCATGTGAGACTGAAGTGCTCGGGTACTTTGTTGCCCGTTGCCACGGCGGTAGCATAGAGCACTTGGCTGCTGGCGAACAGCTCGACTCCGCTCGCAGGTTCGTCAGAAGCTTGGTAACAAGCAACAGCATCCACCTCCAGCGTGTAGATGCCTTCGGCCAGACCGGTCAGCGTCTGACTGATGCTGCCTGCGCCCAACGTGCCCGATGTAGGTATCCAGGCCTCTGCAAACTGGGACATCCTGACGTCACCATTCGTGTAGCTGGCGCCCTGAAAGCCTTTGTTCTGAGCATTCGGTGTATTCACGAGCCAGCCATTGACGTTGCCATTGAATGACGGGTTGACGATGAGGCCGGTAACGTCGACGCCCGAACTGACGCCCTGCGCTTCGTTGATGAGGAACTGAAGATTCAGATAAGCTTGATTCAATTCCTGCTGCGTGCTTGTCGCGTTGTTGTATATAGAACCAGCTTCGGTGGTGTTCAGGCCAAGATCTGTAGCTTCCAGCAAGGCATTGTAAAGCTTGCCGCGTGCCTCGAAGACGGGCACGTCGCCGACATTGATGTATTTCCAGTCGAGGCAGAAACCTTCCTCGGTCGTAGGCGAAAGCAAGAATACTCCCAGGTTAGTCCCTAAAGGGTTGTTATTGTTGTCTACGTCAATGTTGTCGGGCCTCCATCCGATGCAATAGCCAGGGTGAGCGTCGGCCAAATAGTTGCTGCTGGAGATGACGATGCGGAACGAGCCGTTGGCCTGTTCTTCCAAACTCCAATAGGTCGACTCGATAGGGTCGGAAGATACGCCATGATCAGTATAGATGTCTACGCCCGAGCTGACTACGAACAAACGGTGGTCACCTCCTGCTTGAGGGGCATAGAGCTGGTGTTGTTGTCCATCGTAAAGCACTTGATAGGCTAACGCGCTGCTGGGGTCACTTGTCAAAGCTGCATGCGTTCCCCAAGTGGTACCTTTTGTCAAGAACATACCTGTTCCGATATTGTAAAGGTACACTTCCTGGTTGGTTGGTGGTACACCAGAGGGTAGCGAAGCCGAGGGGTCAATCCATGTCGATTGTGCCAGCAGTATAGCACTTGACAGAGGAGTGAATAACATCAGAAGAGAAATGCGGACGCAAACGAAAAAGCGACTGCAGAGCGAAGAATGAAGCATGATTGAAGACCATTGGATGCCGTTAACTGGCGTGGTTCGTTTCCAATTTTGGGATTTTGCGGTGCAAAGGTACAAAAAAAAATGTACGAGCTACACTTTTTCTGCTTTTTTATAATGAAAAGGCGAATAATGGGGAAGGGAACGGGAACGTTAAGTTAACGAAAACTAGGATTCTTGAAGTGTCAAGCGCCACCCTTTGGATGCCGTGCGGACGTAGATTGGCGTTCAAATTGACGTAGACTGACGTCTAAATAATCAATTACTGCATGGATTCGGACGTCAATCTTCGTCAATCTCTTCGTCAATCTCTTCGTCAAAACATCAATAGCCGCACTGGACGTAGCGCGAAGACCAAAGGTCGAGCGAACGAAAACGAAAATGATTTTTTGACGAAGAAACGGAAGATGCTGATGGTCGTCATCGGATCGTAATCTTACGGCTTGTTCCGTTGCTAAAGCGTAGGATGTAAAGGCCTGGGCGTAGGTTGTCGGTAGAACGGGCGACAAGCAGTCCACTCGTGTTGTAGACGGCAATGAGGTCGGCGGAATCGGTGCCCGCAGAATTGCTGGGTGAATCCTGAGAACCCTCTGAATTGAGGAAAGCTATATCGGTGATGCCGGTCAAAACCTGCTCGTAACCGGGGTCGTGATAGAGAAACTCGTCGGCGGTGAGGCAGGCGTTGGCTCGCTCGATGGTAGGACGCGACATGCGATAGACATCGTTGCAGCCGTCTGGGAAACGTCCTATGCTTTGGTCGCCAGCATGCCTGTCATACGTGATGACATCGGTGAAGCGGGTGAGGGTTGGATGGGCCTTGAAAAAATCCGCATTGGCCGTGACGAAGTCTTCGGTGGAAGTGATGGTGACAGCTTGATGGTCGGCATTGGCGAGCTTAAATGGCGAGTGGAGTTGCGTGATAGGCGTAAGTTTGTCGGCCCAAACTACAAGATGCCCATGGGGCGGGATGATGGCGCTGTTGGCATTGGCATAAGCCGGCGAGAGCTGATAGGCCAAAGGGCTACCGAGGTTGTCGCTGATGGCGAGGCCGCTGACATCAAGAGGACTATCGGTGGTGTTGTAGAGTTCGAGCCAGTCGTTGTGCTTGAAATAGTCGCCCACAAAGACGTTGTTGGCAGCACTTACTTCGTTGATGCGGACAGGGAAGGCGAGGCTGTCGGTAAGATGTTCGTCAGGGATACGCTCGAAATGCGCGGTGAGGGTGTAGGTGCCAGCGCTGCCGAGGTCGCTGAGGCTGATGGCGTTCGAGGTGGAGAAGGGTTTGCTGGAGGAATGCGTAAGCGTCGCACCCCAGAAGATGTCGGATGAGCCTGCGCTGCAGTTATGCACCTCGACGGCAATGACATTGCGTCCAGCGCGAAGGAGGTTGTTGGGAATCGTGATAACGGAGGAATAGGCGAGATTGCCCTCGTACTCAGTGGCATAGGTGCTGTAGAGGGGCGTACCTTCAGGCATGTGATAGCGCGTAAGCTCTTTGCCGTTGACGTAGACCACGCATCCATCGTCGACGTAGTAAGTGAACAAGAAGGTCTCAGCTCCAGTCGGTGCTGTCGCGAGGTCAAATGTAGAGCGGAAGTAGTAGGTCGGTCGCTTGTTGCCGCTGTCGGAACCATAGTCGAGCAAAGTCGAATAGTCACCTGCGCCTGCCGTGATGCCTACGGTGCCGTAACCGAAGGGAGCGGGCGCTTTTTCCCAAGTTGAAGCGGAGTAGCTGTTGGTGGTCCAAGCACGTCCGTCGAGCGAACCCTGATCGTAGAAATACCACTGGGAGTTAAGGCCGATGAGCGTCTTGTTTTCGGTCTGCGCATCTGTGCTCCAACCCGTGAAGCGATAGCCGGGGGGAGGCGTAGTGGTGATCTGTGTCGGAGCAAAAAGCGTTCCGCTGAATTGTCCCGTAGGAACCTGTTGCTGGTTGACGTGGAAGGTAGCACCCTTGATGTCACTGTCGAGGCTGATGACGTAGCCTTGAGGGAGACGGAAATAGTTGCGGAGTGTGGCGATGCGTGCTGCGCGGTCGCTGCTGTTGTTGAATCGGCTGATGAGGCTGTTGGCAGAGCCCCAAGGCGAACGCCCTTCGAAAGAGAGAGCCGTCTCGGTGGAAGAAGCCAATTGACGGACAATCTCGGAGCAGCGCTGAGGCTCGAAGACACTCCCCGCAACGAGGCAGTAGGCATCGATGAAACGTCGCTTGAAACCTTCGTGCCTAAGCATGCAGAGAAAGATGTCGATGAGGAAGTTGCGGCCTGTGTTATAGCGCGAGTCATTGAGGTGATTTGAAAGCTGGCTAAGCATAGAAGTGGAGCCAAAAGCCGAGTCGAGGTCCATCATGACGAGGTGAAAACGTCCGTCATCGCGACGGGCACGAAAGCCTTTGACGTTGTTGCTGTTGGTAAGCCAGTCGCCGCTGCCGAGATAGCACTCTGCTGCCATGTAGTTGCAGTACTCATCGATGTCGACAAGTTGACATATCTGGGCGTAGATGCTCTCGTCGGAAGGCTTTGACGATAGCTGCCGTGCGAGAGTCATCCAACGGCGGAACGCAATGTCATCGCCTGCTTTCTGCTCATAGCCCACAACACCATTAATCTCGAACTGGTCGACGCTATCCTTGTCGATACCGTAGTTGGAGTACGCCAGATTACGATTGCTCGGTTCACGGGCGTTAAGCATAAGCTGGTAGACGCCGTTGAAGAATACATGCGCAGGCTGAACCGCCTCGCAGTCGACATAGAATCCGCTGTGAATGATGCATTGCTGGATGGCTGCATCAGTGATGCGGCACTCCCAATCGTTGCCTCCGTTGCGCAATTGTATAGCTTTATGACGCAAATGGGGCTTGTCGGTGGGGAAGAAATCGTAGGTGAAATAGTTGTTACCCTCGTACTGCTTGGACGCTTTCAATCGGAACGATGCATGGGAAAAGAAATGCCGGCTCCAACCACCGCAGACTTCGAAGTCCGTCTCCTGGTTGACGACAGGATGATAGCCCACTTGCGGGTCGGGAACGAGATACTCGAAGTTGACGGGCCGCTCCCACGCGCGATTCTTGTTGCTCATACTCTTGTTGTTGCCCGAAGTGCCGTTGTTGCCGTCAACGTAAACCCCAATACGCGAGTTGTAGAGGTTATCGGGGGCCGTGACGACGGAGACGATGGGCAGGTAGTAGTCGCGGTCGCCATAAATAAATGTTCGTGTGACGACAGGACTGGGCAGGTTGCCTTTGCGGAAGAGTCGGAAGCGATAGACAATGTTCTTTGATGCGATGGCGAAGCGTCCTGTCGTGCTGCGAGTTCCGTTGGTTAGGGTAGGAGTGGAGCCATCGGTGGTGTAGTAGAGGTCGGTGCCTGTGGGTATAGTGACGTTGAAGGAAAGGACGTCAGTGTACACCTTGGAATTGGTGCTCACGACAGGCGGTGCCAATTGTGTCGCCGCAAATGTAGAGCCGTCGTTCGAAGCCTCGGGCGTAGGGGTGCTGGTGTAAGCCCACTCGTCGCCGCCATCGGTTGTACGGGCATAGCTGGCGCGTGTGATGGCTGGCGGG
Organism: uncultured Bacteroidales bacterium; assembly: GCA_902803195.1. Lineage (GTDB taxonomy): Bacteria > Bacteroidota > Bacteroidia > Bacteroidales > Bacteroidaceae > Physcousia. The sequence continues at coordinate 3,427 of CADCOX010000217.1, read as the reverse complement.
TAAGTTTGCTCGGCTACGAGTTTGCCGTAGGCGTCGTAAAGATAAATGGTGCCGCCTTCGTAATTGAGCTTGAACGGAACTTGTTTGTAGGCGTTGGAGCTATAGGAGTTATCGCCTGCCTTGGCATAATGATCAAACCATATAACACGGAAATTGTGTGCTCTGACGGTACCCATCGTCGAGGGAAAACGCCATTTCTTAGGCTCGTCGGGATTGTCGCTGATGTACATCCGTGTCAAAGAGAGAGTCGTGTCGGTCGGGTTGTAAAGCTCAATCCAACCGCCATAATTGAAGGAGGGATCGATGAACTGGTCGATGTTGGCTACTTGAATCTCATTGATGATGAGGTCGGCGACGGTGGCGGCTCTCAATGACATACAGGCGAGCATAACAGCGAGGGATAATCCTCGCTGAATGCTCCTGTAATGGCGATGGAACGGCAGTGCTCCGAGCCAATGATTAGTAAAAAATAAAATTCTGTAAGCCATCGATTTGTTCATGTTGCGTTACACTTATACTTTAAGTGTTACGCTATTTAATCTCCTTCACGCTGCCCGTGTGCTGATGAAGTCGTACTGATGTCTCAAGTTTCTTGTTGAAAAGGGCGTCGGAGAGGACCTCGGTCGTACCCATCTGTGCTACGGCGACGTCGGTGTTGACGAGGGTCTGATTGGCCATCGTGATCGTAACGGCGCAGCGAGCGGGTTGGTTGACGTAAAGCCCTTGCTCCATTTTTGCCTTACGCTTGGCGGCTTCGGGGTCGTCTTGCGTAGCGGGTAGGTTACCGACGGAGCGGATAGCAATCCAAACCGGTTCGCCGCTGAGGTCGTCGGCGTCAACGAGTCCGAGTCGGCGTGAGAAGCGACAGAGCAGTTGGCGTGCGCCGTTGTCGGCAGTGGCGTTGGGCTCATAGTCGAAAGTGAAGACTTCGGTGCTGGTCAGTTGCTGCCCTTTGAAGAGGGATTCCAAGGCCGCAGCTTGCGCATCGAGGTTGTCGAGCATCAGCTTGAGCTGAGCTCCGTCCTTGGGCGTGTTGTCGGCTTCGCCACGGACGAGGGCGTTGCGGCTGTCGCGGATATCGTAGATCTCCTCAGCGGTGAGCTGAGCCATCTTGGCCGTACTGCCGGCTGCCAGGATGTCGTGAGTCATGAAGTCGCGACCATTGACGGGACGCGGTGCGGGTACGGCTTTGGGCAGCTCGGGAAGAGGCTCGGGCATGGCCTCGGTGTTGACGCTCAGCAGGAGACCGTCGTCGGTTAGGCTGACGAGTGGCGCCGACGTCTTGGCGCGCACCTTGATGCTATAGGCCTTGGTGGAGTCGGGCACACCGACAGGAATGAGCGAGAGGCTCTTAAGCGTCCAGGTCGTAGAACTGACCGAAGGCACGTCAGGTTGACGCAAATAGCGGTCGGCGTAGGCAGCGAACTCACCGGGGACGGTAGTCGTCTTGTCGGCCACTACAACAATCCTGAAAACAGTCTTCGGGAGGAAGTAGTTGACGCCTTCTGTCGTGACGCCAGGGCGGAACTCTGTCACCTCGGTTTGCGCGTAAGCGACTGAGCTGAACAGAGTGGCAAAAAGGAAAAGGAAAGCCCCAGCGGACATCCTGCGAGCACCGTAATAGTACTTGTGGAAAAGTCGATGGTTGTCGTGTTTGCGTCCTGTTATGTGAAATAATAGCTGTTTCATAGCCAGCATGTTATGCGTTTTGTTTCTCAATTTCCTTGAAGATAGCCTCGAGCATGCCTTCCTTCGTCTTGCAGATGTCCCAATCGAAGGTGTTACGAATGCCTTCTTCGGCAAACCAACGCGAGAGGGGCTCGGTCTGAGCGTGGTAGACGGCGAAACGCTTGCGGATGGTTTCTTCGTTGTCGTCGGCGCGTCCTTCAAGACCAGCACGGCGCAGCAGTCTGAACATAAGGACATCCTCAGGAACGATGAGCTCGATCATCATGCCGAGGTCGTGACCGCGTTCAGCAAGCATTTTCTTGAGTGCTTCGGCTTGAGCGATTGTGCGAGGAAAGCCGTCGAAGATGACGCCCTGGCCAGCCGGCATCGAGTCGTACTTGTTGGCGAGGATGTCGATCATCAGTTCGTCGGGGATAAGCTGCCCATTGTCGATGTAGCCTTGAGCGATACGGCCGAGTTCGGTGCCTTCCTTGATTTCTGCACGCAGGACGTCGCCTGTGCTGATATGACCCATTCCATAGCGCGAGGCAATCTCTGCGCTGTAAGTGCCTTTGCCGGAGCCCGGAGCACCAAAAATGATAATGTTCTTCATTCTCGTAGTATTTTAATTTATAATTCTTTATTCAGCATAGAGTGAAAATATCTTTTGTATTGCGTCCAAAGCCATCGTAGTCGAGACCATAGCCGACGATGAAATCGTTGGGGATTTCAAGGCAGCAATAGTCGATAGGCACTTTCACGCGTAGGGCGTCGGGCTTTACGAGCAGCGAACAGACGGAGATGCTGGCCGGATTATGCTTCTTGAGCGTCTCGATCATGTGTGCCATGGAGAGGCCTGAATCGATGATGTCCTCGACGATGATGACATCACGGCCAGTGATGTCGTGTGCCAGTCCGATGACTTCGCGTATGGCTCCTGTCGACTGCATGCCTTGATAGCTGGCTAATTTGACGAAGCATACTTCGCATGGGATTTGAATCTCGCGTAAGAGGTCGGACGCGAAGATGAAAGCACCGTTGAGCACGGGCAGGAACAGCGGCTCGCGACCTTCGAAGTCGCGTGAGATCTCACTTGCCACGCGGCACACTTGTTCGTGGATTTTCGCTGCAGGTATGCTGATGGCGAAGGTCTTGTCCTTGACTTGGATTTTATTCATATTTGATTCAAATAAAACGTAGCTTTGACTTTGACGATGCAAAAGTAGGCAATTTATTTTGTTTTTCGCAATCAAAATCGTATTTTTGCAGCAAATTTCAAGTTTTATAGCAAATGAAGATACTCACAGGCGGCCAATTTCACGAATTGGACCTGTATACAATCGAAAATGAGCCCATCGAGAGCATCGATTTGATGGAGCGAGCGAGTCATGCCGTGACCGCGGCTCTGCTTGAGGCTTTTCCTGATGCAGACCGCCGTGTGTTGGTATTTGCAGGCCCAGGTGGCAACGGCGGCGATGGCTTGGCCGTAGCGCGTATGTTGGGCGAGGCGGGTCGCAAGGTGATTGCCTATCTGTTCAACGTACGTGGCCATTTGAGCGACGATTGCAACACGAATCGGCAGCGGTTGCTCGGCGTGGACGGTGTGCAGCTTATTGAAGTGACGACGGAGCTAGTCTTTCCCGAACTGACGGCAGATGACATTGTCATCGACGCCCTCTTCGGGACGGGACTGGGACGACCGCTCTCAGGCGGGTTCGCGATGGTTGTCCGCCGACTGAATCAGTCGCGTGCAACAGTC
>CADCOX010000216.1 GCA_902803195.1 uncultured Bacteroidales bacterium | reverse complement strand
CGAGCCCAATACGGCGCAGGGCGTCGACGTGTGGTTCAAGAAGCGTGCTACGCCAGTCATCGATGAGATGTTCAACCTCTCCAACTATCACAATGAGAGCCAATATGGCGTCGATGCCTACTCAGTCAACGGCAAACGCCTCGGCTGTGGCGGAACGGCAGTGGTCGAGAATGGGCACCTCGTCATGCACAATCCTTACGACAAATGCGAGATAACGGAACAGGGTGTGCTCCAATCAGCCTTCACGCTCATATATAATAATGTACGCGCGAGCGGGCAGGCGTACGCGAAGACCCTGCAGGTGACGACCACGGCTGGCGCTCTCCTCAATCGTGCTACAGTGCGTCTGGATGGCCCAGCGGCAACTGTGCGACTTGCCATTGCCATCTACCAGCATACGGATATGACTCACCTCGTAGAGGGCAATGCCTTCACGGATATACCTGGCGTCGTTGGGTGGGCAGAAGCGAAGAGCGAGGGGAGCGTTACCTCGGCTGGCGCACGCTTCTTCCAGGGCGCATATGTGCCTGATCGCTATCATCCGACTACTGAAGTCATCGATGATCACCTCTGCCTTGTTGTGGACTACGAAGTCGGTACCGACCTCACTTTCTATTTCGGCGGCGGATGGAGCATCTTCCCGGCAGGACGCTACACGCAGGATGATGAGTGGTTCGAGGCGCTTGGCCAGTTCAAGCAAGCTGTCGAATCTCCCCTGACGTTGACCTCTATGCATGACGTCGTGAATCGCGACGACGTGTTGGCCATCCTCAACACAGTCAACGAGACTTGGCAGCAACGCAATTCGTCGCATGGCGACTATTTCTGGAATCGGGCCGTCTATCACATCGGTAATATGGCCGCCTACGACGTCACTCAGGACCAACGCTACCTCGATTTCTCCACAGCATGGGCTGTGAAGAGCGGCTGGTGGGGAGCCAAAGGCACGAACAAGGACCAGTGGCAGTACAAGACCTACGGCGAAGGAGCCAACTGGGTGCTCTTCGGCGACAACCAGGTGTGTTTCCAAGTCTACCTGGACCTCTACAATCTCGACCCTGATCATGATCAGAAGAAGATTGAGCGTGCGTTGGAAGTGATGGGCTATGAGATTTCAACCTCAGCCACCGACTATCTCTGGTGGGTAGACGGCTTGTTCATGGTCATGCCCATCATGACTAAGCTCTATCACTTTACAGGCGACGCCAATTACCTCGAGAAAATGTATCAGTACTGGCAATACGCTAACTCCATCATGTACGACGACGAGACCGGACTTTACTTCCGCGATGCCAAGTATGTCTATCCAGCTCATAAGACCAATGCTGGCAAGAAAGACTTCTGGGCGCGTGGTGACGGATGGATATTCGCGGCCTTTGCTACGGTGTTGAATGAATTGCCAGCTACCGACAGCCATCGCGACGAGTACATCGCCTACTATCGTCGCCTCGCAGCTGCGCTCAAGGCTTGTCAGCAGGACGAAGGCTACTGGACACGTTCGCTGCTCGATCCCGCCCAGGCTCCAGGACGTGAGACATCGGGAACGGCGCTTAACACTTATGCCTACGCTTGGGGCATCCGTAACGGCATCCTCAGCGAGCTGGAATATGGTGAGACCCTTGAGCGTGCATGGCACTACCTCTCTACGGTGGCCCTGCAGGAGGATGGCACGGTGGGTTACATCCAACCTATCGGCGAGAACGCCAGCCCCAACACGACAGTCAAAGCCACGGACTATCACGACTTTGGCGTTGGCGCCTATCTCCTGGCTGCTGCCGAGATGAGCCGTCTCGCTGTGGCTGACCTTGAACTGCCCAAACTGCGCATGACGGATGTGAAACTCGACAGCTCACGCCAGCTCACGGTGAGCTTTAATCTCGCCCCAAATGCCGATGAGGCCGTTTTGCCCGTTCATTATTTGCTTGATGGTCATCCATTGAATATCGATGAGGTAGAACTCTTGTCCGACAATCGTGTATGTCTCCACCTCGCCGATAGCATCGACTATGGTCTCTACCGCTTTAGCGTTGAAGGACTTCATAGTGCTGACGGTGGCGAACTCGCCCAGAACCAGCAACGCACCATCCTGCGCACCGTTCCTCTCGACGCCAAACAATCGGGTATTACCATCTCTGCCATTGGCTCTCAATCGGGCAACCCCTATGGCAACGTCAACGATGGCAAGCTGTCTACTCGTTGGAGTCAGGAAGGCACCAACCAGTGGATTCGCTTCGACCTCAAGAGCGTCAAGAGTGTTTGGGCGGTCGATGTCGCTTTCTACAATGGCGATACGCGTGTGTTCTATTTCAAAGTGCAGACGTCCACAGATGGTAAGACTTGGACAGACGCTACGGGCGACCTTATGTCCAGCGGCCTCACCAATGAGATGGAGCGTTATCGTTTCGAACCCGTTGATGCGCGCTACGTCCGTTTGCTCTGTAATGGCAACAGCACGAACAAATGGAATAGCCCCACGGAGATTCGCATTCGTTTTGAAGAGGTTAATGCCATCGACAACATCCAAGTTGACGAGAAAGTGGATGGCGAGTTCGACGATGCTTCGTCCTTTGATATCGCTGGTCGGCGCGTGCCTGTTCCTACCCGCAAGGGGCTGTACATCATTGGTGGCCGCAAGGTCTACGTTCGCTAATCGAAAAGTTGTGGCCCAGCATCAACTGCGTGTTGGTGTTGGGCTATTCTTTACTATACAAAAGAAGGGAGAAGCATCCGGTGTGGATAACTTCTCCCTTGCTTTTGCAGTCTTGGGGATGTCTGCGCTGTTGTTTAGCCTTATGCCTGAGCAGCGGGACGCTTCTCAGCGATGCGAGCCTTCTTGCCTGTGAGGCCGCGCAGATAGTAGAGCTTGGCACGACGCACCTTACCGACCTTGTTGACGGTGATGCTGTCAATGTTGGGGCTCGAGATGGGGAAGATGCGCTCGACACCTACGGTGCCGCTCATCTTGCGAACCGTGAAGCGCTTCTGGTCCTGATGACCGCTGATCTTGATGACGACGCCGCGGTACAGCTGGATACGCTCCTTGTTACCCTCGACAATCTTGTAAGCCACGGTCACCGTGTCACCAGCCTTGAACTGGGGATAGGTCTTACCCGTTGCAAATGCTTCTTCAGCAATTTTGATGAAATCTGCCATTGTTACAGAAAATGTTAAATTGTTGTTGTCGGTCGAGCACGGGCATAACAGGGAACTCTGCATCCTGCCAGCGACCCGCGCCGAAAGCGGCTGCAAAGGTAAGGAATAAAAATGATAATGGATAATCGATGATGTATATTTAGGCTTCTCCATCCACTTATTTAATGTTTTTTTACATTTGTGAGGGCTTTCTGGAGCCAATTATACATCATCAATCATCCATTATTCATTAAGTTAGATGCGGTTGCCCTGGACAATCATCTCACGGATGCCCTCTGAGAACTGGCGATCGTTCTTCAGGTCTTCGATATTGAGATGCATGCGATAACGCCAATAATGACGTGGGTTGGCAGGGATGTTGATGCGCTCGGCATTGGCATCCTTCAGGCGCAAATGCTCATCGATGGCCAGCCAATCTTGAAGGGCAATGACGCAGAGCATGGAGGGGCAGTCGAGGTGGTGTTGGATAATCTCGCGTGCGAGCCATCCGGGCAGAGGATGAGGCGCTGGACCTTCGCGATGGAGTATGGTCGTGAAGTAGTCTTGTGTGCGCTCGTAGTCCTCGTCCCACCACATACGAAGCGTGGGCGTGTCATGACTGGAGATGGTGGCTACGCTGAGACGCGGATTACGCTCGACGTGACCGAACCTCACCCATGCCTCCTTGGGCATAGACTCCAACTCGAGGCTGAGAATGCCGAGTTCGTCCATCACCCACTTGACGCAAGCTGGCACCATACCCAGGTCTTCAGCGCAGCAGAGCATCCGTGTGGCCTTGACCAGCTTCGGCAGTTTCTGCATCGCCTCTTCATACCAGAATTGGTTGTTGCGATGGTAGAAATAATCCTCATAAAGGGCATCGAAGGAATGTTGCTCGTTGTTGGAGAGGTGCTGATAGGCTTCGGTTTTCTTAGCCGAGATGCGCGGATGGAAGACTTCTGGGTTCTTGTGGTCGCGTAGGAAGAGGTAGTTCGTGCTCTCAACTGGACCTTTGATAATGGGGCAAGTATAGGCTTTGAGTGTCTCCTTGCTGATGCCGGCACGATAGATTTCATCACGTGTGAGGGCGAGGGCAGGGGAGAACTGTCCGAGCAAACCGCTCTTGACAGGCACTGGAATCTCCCAGATGCGGAAGAATCCGAGGACATGGTCGATGCGATAGGCGTCGAAATAGCGTGCCATATTGCGGAAACGACGTTCCCACCACTGGCAACCATCGCGCAGCATCTCGTCCCAATTGTAGGTGGGGAATCCCCAATTCTGGCCATCCTCGGCGAAATCATCGGGTGGCGCACCAGCTTGTCCGTTGAGGTTGAAGTAACGCGGCTCTTGCCAGACATCGCAACCATGACGAGCCACGCCAATGGGGATGTCGCCCTTGAGGATGACACCCTTGGAACGGGCATAGGCATGAACGCCTGTAAGTTGTTGAGCAAGCACAAACTGGACGTAATAATAGAAGGCTACTTCTCGGTAGGCTTTGGTTCGAACGTTGGAGAGCGCTTGGCGGTCGGCTTCGTCCCACTGTTGGTGGTCGGGCCAAGCGGAGAAGTCGCCTGTGCCGTAGGTGTCACGCAGGTGGCAGTATTGGGCATAGGGCGTGAGCCACTGTTCACTCTCAGCGAAGAACGACTTGAATGCAGCAGAGGCCAATGTCTGTTTGCCTTCTTGTTCATACAGAAGACGCAAGTATTCAAGTTTGGCGGTGTTGACACTTTCGTAGTCAATCTGTGTGAGGGCATTCAATTCCTGACGAATCTTGTCGAAACGGCGGCGGTCAGACTCGCTCTTGAGTGGCGGCAGGGCTCCCAACTCAATATATTGGGGATGGAGTGCAAAGACGCTGATGCAGGAGTAAGGGTAGGAGTCGGCCCAAGTGTGGCTGCTGGTAGTATCGTTGATAGGCAGGATCTGCAGTAGTCGCTGGCCCGTCGAGGCTACCCAGTCAATCATTTGACGTAGGTCGCCAAAATCACCTACGCCGAAGCTGCGACGTGTGCGAAGCGAGAATACGGGAATGAGGGTGCCGGCGACGCGGAACTCGTCGGGCGCATCCATCCAAGCGTCTCGCTGCACGATGGGTAAATTGGGATTGGAGATTTCTTTGGGGTCGAACGAATGAGGGCAGAACACCCACTCTGAGCGCTTTTCACGTCCTTGCCACGTGACGGTGTAGAAGTAGTCAATAGCATGCTCGACATCGAGCTCACACGACCAGATGATGCCCTCGCGCGTATGCATGGCATGGCGCGTCTGACTGCCATCACGTTCGAGGACATTCATGAATAGGTCCTCGCCGAAGATGGTATGGTACTCGATTTCAAATTTGATGTTCATGAGATATATTAGTTTTGGTTATTGCGAGCTAAGTTAGCGAGAAACGATTTGCATTTAATGCTTTTCCTTTATAAAAGCCACACAGAAAGCACCGATGCACATCAGCACGCCAGACACAATCATCATCGATGACTGATGGTGGCCGATGAGCGAAAGAATAGAACCTCCGCAGAGGGCTGCAACGATTTGTGGCAGGCAGATGGTGCCGTTGAACAAGCCGAGGTAAGCACCCATGTGACCATATCCCTGCAAAGCATTGGTGACGAAGGTGAAAGGCATGGCGAGCATGGCGGCCCATCCGCAACCGATGAGCATGAAGGGAATAATCTGTAGGTATTGGTTGGGGCAGAAGGGGACCAGTACAAAACCTGTGGCACCGAGCACAAGACTGATGGCATAAGCCACCTTCGTGTTCTTGAATTTAGGCAGAAGAACAGCCCAAACGACGCTACCCAAAGCCTGGATGGCATAGAGCACACCCGTCCAGTTGCCTGCTGTCTGGTAGGCTTCGGTGGCAGGGTCTGTGGTGCCCCAAACGGTCTCGCTGACAGCGTCAACGACATAGGTCCACATGTAGAGCATAGCTGCCCAACAGAAGAACTGTACAAGTCCGACCTTCCAGAATGTTGAAGGAGCCTTCTTCAGGAGCGTGAACCAGTTGGCCGAATCCTCTTGTGTCTCTTCGACAGGGTTATATTGGCGGTATTCTTGCGGATTCCATTCCTTTACCTTTAATGTAGTATAGATGACGCAGAGGATAAGGATGGCGGCACCGATGTAGAACGACCATACGACTGTCGGTGGAACGATCCCCTCGGGAGCCGTGTTCTTCAAACCGATTGCTGCAAAGATGAAGGGGAAAAGGAATCCCATGATAGAGCCGGCGTTGCAGAGGAACGATTGAATGCTGTATGCTTTGGCTTTTTGCTCTTCGTTGACCATGTCTCCAACAAGCATTTTAAATGGTTGCATTGCCATATTCAGCGAAGTGTCGAGGAGCATAAGCATAATCAGGCCGAAAACCATCACAGCGGAAAGAGCCAATCCCAGAGATCCTGAATTAGGTAGTAGGCACATCACCGCCACAGCTACGGCTGCTCCTATAAATAGATAAGGTATGCGACGACCAAAACGCGTCCATGTACGATCGCTCAGTGTACCAACTATCGGTTGCACGAGGATACCCATCAGCGGCGGCAGAATCCAGAAGTAACTCAAATCGTGTGGGTCAGCGCCAAGAGTGCGAAATATGCGCGAGATATTGGCGCTCTGTAAGGCATAAGCAATCTGAACGCCAAAAAAACCGAAACTAAGATTGAATAGTTTCCAATAGGATAAATTAGGCTTTTGCATTATTGAGTAAGTTTATGGTTTTTATGATGGTAAATGAGTTGTTCGTTTAGCGTTATCGTTTTCGTTCTTCAGACTTGCTTCGCTCAAAGAAGCGTCGCAAATGCCGATAGAACGTTATCATTTCTCACGTCGCTTCCTTAGTGGTCTCGCGAATAATGAGACGCGTCTTGACGACCTTTCGCTCCACCTTGTCCATAGGTACGCGCCCTTCGACGTGATCGAGCAGAATGCGCACGGCCTCTTCACCCACTCGATGGCCGCGTTGCTCGACAGTGGTGAGCATGGGGTCGCAGGCGATGGCTCGTTCGCCATTGGTGAAGCCACAGATGGAGAGGTCGTCGGGGACATGCAATCCCAATCGCTTGGCCGTATAGAGAACGCCGATGGCCGTGTCGTCATTGACGGCAAAGACTGCATCGGGGCGATCGTCACGCAGGAGCAACTCAGGTGTCAGTTCCTCGGCCATAGCTCGATTGTCGCATTCAAGTCGTAAGGACTCGTCAGGGCGTAACCCTGCCTGCAAGAGTGCATCGCGATAGCCATTGTATCGGTTCTTGGAAATCTCGAGGTGCATGTCGGAACCATAGAATGCGATACGACGACAACCTGTTGCGATGAGGTGTGAGACTGCAGTGAAAGCTCCTTGATAGTCGTCGACCACGACGCGGCTGGTGTTCACACCAGTGCAAATGCGATCATAGAAGACCAAGGGAAGCCCAGCATCGAGCAGGTGTTGGAAGTGGTCGTAATGCATGGTATCCTTGGCTTGTGAAACGATGACTCCGCACACTCGCTGTTTCAGCAGTAGTTGGCAGATGCGCACTTCCTGCTCATAACGTTCTTCGCTTTGAGCCACGATGATGCTGTAGCCATGCAGGCTCGCCTCCTTTTCTATGCCCGAGAGAATGGTCGAGAAATAGTAGTGCGTAATCTGAGGAACGATGACCCCGATGATTTTCATTGGTGCCACGCGGCTTTTTCGCAGCGATTCAGCCAGAGCATTCGGCGTAAAATGATGCTCACGCGCATAAGCTTGTATCCGCTCTCGCTGGTCGGGGCTAATGCGCGGGCTATCATTGAGCGCACGGGATACCGTGGCCACAGACACGCCCAACTCGCGGGCTATATCTTTCATCGTTATGGCGGTCTTTTCACTCATGATTAGCTGCTTTCTGCTGCAAATGTAATACAAAATGCGTGGCGACCTACGTTTTGAGTGAGTTAAAATTATAAGAGGCCTGTGTAATCGTTTGCGCAACCATTTTGTTTGATTTAAGTCAATAAAATATCCAACGAATAACAGTCTCACTTACTTTTGCACCGACAAACTGAAAGCAATTAATGCTCAGCACTTCACATGTGGCCCTCACAGCATAAATGAATACCTTAATATATATAATTAACTAAACTCAAACAAGTATGATGAAGCAGGTAAACATTAGGATTCCGCTGAGAGTCCTTGCCCTCATTTGTGGGTTTTTCATCTCTCTTGGAGCCTTTGCCCAGATTCAGGTCAAAGGTAATGTCAAGGATGATACCGGCGAACCCGTCATGGGAGCTACCATCCGTGTAATCGGACAAGAAGGTGGCACCACTTCGGACTTCGACGGTAATTTCGCTATTACGGCTCCGCAAGGAAGCCAACTGACCATCTCGTTCATGGGCTTCCAGACGGTGACTGTCACCGCCCGCCCTGTCGTAAATGTTACGTTGCAAGAGGACTCCAAAGTCCTTGAGGATGTCGTCGTCATCGGTTATGGTACAGTTAAGAAGAACGATATGACAGGTTCTGTCATAGCCATTAAGCCCGATGAAATGAATCATGGCTTGCAGACGAGCGCACAAGACATGATTCAAGGTAAGATTGCCGGTGTGTCTGTCAT
>CADCOX010000215.1 GCA_902803195.1 uncultured Bacteroidales bacterium | reverse complement strand
GTTTGAAGTTTAAGGTATTTAATGAGGAATGTGAGAATGGTAATGATCAGATTCGATTGAGGAGGAGAGCTTTGAGGTCAAAAGGAATCTGTCGTTCACGTGCCAGTGGAACGCGTGGAAAGAGGTCGTCGGAGGTTAGAGAGTCAATGTGGCGAAGATAAAGACCAAATCCCTGTTGGAGTACAGTTAGGGTAGCTTCAGTATCAGTAGCAGGAGACTCTGTGATAAGTACGAGATGGTCATCCTCAGGGTCAAGTCCGAGCATCTGCCAAACATTAAGGACAAAGTATTGGATGTTGGCGGGCTTGGTCGTGGCGAAAGTATTGAGGAAACGTAGATGGTTGTCGGCAAAAGCGATGACATCGATGCGTCCGTCGTAAAGGCAGACATAAAGACGTGCCACTTGATCGGCCATGTCCTCATGAAGGTGCAACAAACGTTCAGTTAGCATGGCACGAGCGGCAAAGAAACGTGCCATGGGATAGTACTGCAGGATGACCTCTTCAACGTCGCTGGGAATGGAATAAAGAGCCACAGATTCGAGCTCAGGAAGAATGGTGTAAGCTACGCGTTGTGCTTGGCTATCGGTCTGCGAGAAAGTGAAGTGGTAGAGGTCGGCGGCCTCGCCACGATGGAATTCCTCAAGGGGTACGTGGGTGGAAGGTGTATCAACAAGCACGAATGCTTGCTCTATCTGCCTATTGTAATAGTCGGAACGCGCAATTTCGTGTTGGAGCCGTAGCGCCACACTTTCACCGTTCTCAATGTGGAAATGCTCTCCACGGATGAGGCTATTGGACTGCGGGTCGCAGACAAAAAAAGAAAATCCATCCGCACGCAGGCGGATGGATAGACTTAATGGGTGATAGGATTTACTCCCAGTTGCCGGCATTGTTGTTCCAGTTGTTGAGGTCACCAATCTTCAGACCTGGGTAGCTGCCCATGTCATCGGCCAGCTGACGACGGTTGACAATGAGGCGCTCGCCATTGCGGCCCATGTTCTTGAGGAAACACTCGTCAGGAGCGCAGCATTCCATAACGTACTGTTGGGTACCAGAACGGGTTACGGTGAGGAAGGTCTGGAGTTGGAAGGTGTCGCCCTCAGCATAGGGGATGTAGCGGAGGGAGTCGGGGTTGAAGCCTTCGCCGAAGAGAGAATCGGCGAGGTTGACCCATGTGGTGTCGCGACGGAAACCTTGCAGTCCATTGGCGGCAATCTCGGAAGCATTACCACGGGCAACGATGGCAGCTGCCTTGGCCTCGGTAAGACCTTTCTCCATTTGTTCGTCGGAGAGAACGCCTTCCTTGACAATCTTAGGAATGCGACCATTGCGGACGAAGTCTACGAGTTTCCAAAGACTGTCGCAATAGGCAGCCTCGGGGCTCTGGAGTTTGAACTGCTCCTGAGCGTCCTTGATTTGGAGAAGACGTGCCTTAACGGCATTTTCACGAACTGTGACCTCCTTGTTGAAGTCGATGTCATCTTGAATACTACGCCAGCAGATGAACAGCAGGCCGATGACGCAAAGTGCTAAAAGCACGTTAAAAACCTTTTTCATGATGTGTATTTGAAGCTTTTTGTTTACATTTGCATCGCAAAAATAGAAAGAATTATTTGAATAGACCTCATTTTCTCTGATTTTTTTCACTTCAGATGACGATAAATGACCAAATGAGGGGTCTCATCTTCGATAATTTCGAATTTAACCCCACTCAAGAGCAACAAAATGCGGTAAAATTGATGTCGGATTTCCTTTTCGACACGAATCGTGAAACTGTGTTCGTGTTGAAGGGCTATGCAGGCACTGGAAAGACCTCTTTGGTAGGTGCTTTAGTGCGTGCTTTGGACCAGCTACAGCAACGAACGGTACTCATGGCATCGACAGGACGGGCTGCAAAAGTCTTCGCCATGCATACGGGTCATACCGCTTACACCATCCATAAACGTATCTATAGACAAAAAGCGTTTACAGGTGAGATGTCGGATTTTCTTCAAGGTGTGAACTTGCTTAAAGGTGCGCTTTTTATCGTTGATGAGGCTTCGATGATTGCTAACGATGGGTTAGGTGGTTCGCCCTTTGGTACGGGACGTTTGTTAGATGACCTGATTCACTTTGTATACTCGGGTGAGGGCTGTCGGTTGATGCTCGTTGGTGACACTGCACAGTTACCGCCCGTCGGAGAAGCAGATAGCCCTGCGCTCTCTCGCATTATGCTGGGCGGTTACGGACTTGAAGTTGTAGAAATAACATTGACACAGGTGGTACGACAACTTACAGACTCCGGGATTCTGTGGAACGCAACAATGCTTCGTCGTTTGATAGCAGATGAGGACTTTGGCGCATTCCCGAAATTGAGGTTGACGTCTGATGTGGTGAACATGCCAGGCTCTGAACTCATTGAGGCCTTGGAGCAAGCTTATTATGAGTGCGGACAAGATGAGACCATTGTAGTTACACGCTCTAATGTCCGAGCTAATGCTTTCAATCAAGGAATTCGTGGACGTATTTTCTACATGGATGAAGAATTATCGGGAGGAGATCGCGTAATCATTGTCAAAAACAATTACTTTTGGGTGAAGAATGATGAACAAGACGATAGAATGAAGAGAGCCGGAAGTATGAAAAGTCCTATGGTGGTGGATGAGATGAAGGGTATGCATGGCGATGGGATGACTATGGATTTCATTGCTAATGGTGATATGGCCGTCGTTCGGAGGTTCCGTAATGAACGCGAGGAACACGGATTCCGATTTGCTGATGTAACCTTGACTTTTCCCGACTTCAACGACGTAGAAGTAGATGCTACGATTATTCTCGATACACTCAACAGTGAGGCCCCTGCATTGACCCGTCAGCAACAAGAGGCGTTGTTTCAGCATGTGTGGGATGACTATCCAGAGCTGACGACTAAACACGACCGTATGAAAGCAGTGAAAGAAGATCCATACTTCAATGCGCTGCAAGTTAAATATGGTTATGCTGTGACCTGCCATAAGGCGCAAGGCGGACAGTGGCAGCGCGTATTCGTCGATCAAGGATTTGTGACGAAAGATATGTTTGGGCCGGATTATTTTCGTTGGCTGTACACAGCCATCACTCGAGCCACTGAGACTGTTTACCTCGTTAATTGGCCTAAAGAAGAACTAGACGACGAGAGCCGTTGTTTTGTAGAAAATAATTAATGCTATATATCGGCCCAATATGCTAAAAAGAGTTATATCGTTGTGCTCGAGTTTGGTCATTTCGTCGGAAAAAACTATTTTTGTCCCATAAAAAGTAGAATTTGGCCTTATGAATAACGAAAATCCGACCAATCAAGTAAGTCAGCAAGCACCTCTTTCTTTCCAAATATCTCAGATCCCCGCCAATTTCGGCACCGGCCGACTCCAGGATTTATTGGTGACTTTCGACAATCTGGAACGTGAATTTCCATTCGCTACGCATGGACCATCGTTTCCTGTAAAATGTGAATCGTTTTTCACTCTTACCTTGCTTCGTGGTTCCATTCGTATGATTGTGAACCTTCGCGAGGTGGAGATTCATGAAGGTCAATTATTGGCTATGATGCCTGGATGTATTTTCGAAGGTCGCTCATATAGCAATGACCTTCGCTTCTGCGGTATGATGGTTGACAGGGATTATATGGAGACGATGCGCAAGAACGTCGGTATCCGTATGGACCTTACTCATCGCTATTATAATTATATGGTGAGGGATATGGCCCCAGCAGTTCTTGAGAATCACCTTCAGATGTATAAGATGATCTGTCGCGAACTGACACGTGAGGATTATGTCTATAAGAAGGAAGTTATTCAGCGCTACTGTGAGATTTGGGTGCTGAAGAACATCTCATTGAACGTGGATATGGATGACAAACCTGAATTGAATAAACCACTGAATCGTAAGGAGGAAATATTCCATGATTTCTTAACGCTTCTGGAAACTTATTATACTCAAGAGCGTAGCATCAGTTTTTATGCCGACCGTATGTGTCTGACTCCGAAATACCTCTCAACCATCATAAAGGAAGTGAGCGGTAAGCATGGCATGCAATGGATTGACGAGTATGTATCACTTGAAGCGAAGGCTTTGTTGCGTAATAGCACGTTAAGCGTGAAACAAGTAAGCGACCAACTCAATTTCCCTTCGCAGAGTATGTTTGGTCGCTTTTTCAAGAAGATGACGGGCTACTCGCCCAAGCAATATAAATTGCTGTAGTGGTGGTGCTAAGTGCTTTGGCTTAATTTGCTCACCCTTTTAGGATTCTTACATCCTTATTCGTCCTCAACATTGAGGGCTGGAATTGGCATTTGTCGGGTGAACGCCTCTTGGAAACTGATGATGGAGTCTGTGCGCTGAAGTCCCAAAGGACGGAGCTTGTTTTTGATAATCTCCATCATATGGGCATTATTGCGGGCGTAGAGTTTGACAAAGATGTCGTAGCCACCTGTGGTAACGTGGCACTCGACGACCTCGGGTATCTCGCGGAGGCCAGCCATCACACGGTCAAAATCGGAAGGCTCCTTGAGATAGATACCTACAAAAGCGCATGTGTCATAGCCAATCTTGCTGGGGCTGAGTACAAACTGAGAGCCCTTAAGGACGCCAATCTTGAAGAGACGCTGGATGCGCTGGTGAATGGCCGCACCACTGACGTTGCACAAACGTGCGACCTCGAGGAAGGGCTTACGGGCATCGGCGGCAATGAGATTGAGGATTTTCTCGTCGAGTTGGTCGATGGTAGAATGACTCATAGATAGATTATACGTTCTGATTTGTAAGAATGTTTCTGCTTTTAGTTTGCGAAAAAGCGGCGACCTCCTCTGACAGAGGTCGCCGGCTTAAAAGATATAGTCTGTTTTTGGACGTCGTTGTTGCCCAAAACTTAGTTACGTCGAGTTGCGGAGTAGTTGATCTTCAACGCCCATGATTTACGCAACACCTCTTTGATATCGGTGATGATACCCATCTGGGTGTGCTGGTCGATCTTCATCGACATGACCTGCGATGCGGGATCGGGCATTGTTGTACGCTCTTGGGCCACAAAGTCCATTACTTCGCGTGGCTCGGCATAACGGTCGTTGAGCTGAATACGTGTACCGGAACCCATCTGAGCACGCAACTGATCGGTAGGAGGACCTACGTAGATGAAAGATACGCAAGACTTCTTCTCCAACTTTTCAAGCTCCGTACCTGCAGGAACTGTGAACTTCACCTTCAGCGTCACCTCACGCATGGTGGTAACGATCATGAAGAAGAACAGGATCGTAAAGATCAAGTCAGGGAGAGATGAGGTGTTCATCTCTGGCATTTCTCTTTTTTCCTTGTTACGTGCCATGATTAGTTTCCTCCATAGTTTTTAGGTTCGGCCTCAGAGATCTTCTGGGGATAGTAAGTGCGGATAGCGACTTGCTCGTCCTCAGAACAGCGGGCATAGGGATGTCCAAACTTGGCGATAGCGAGGTCGTCGCGCAGTTCGTTGTAAGCAGCAACGAGTTCGTTCTGTACTTGGAAATAGATGTTGTAGGGAGTACCGCGGTCGGTCTGTACGGAGATGACGTGCTTGTCTGTAACGTAGCAAGTCCCGAGCAGATCAATGACCTTGGCGTGCAGCTCTGGCAACTTCGGGTTATTATTCTTGTTCTGAATGAACTCCTTAGCGCGAGCACGAAGCTGGTTGACATCGATGAAGTCATGGTTGACCATCAGATAACCTGCAGCGTTCAGACGCACGTTGAGTACGTTGCGCTCCTTCACATCGATCTGAGCATCCTCCTGATTGGGCTCGGGGGGCTGGGGCAGGCGACGGGCCAAACCCATGTCAGTGTCCATCGAGGTGGTCACCAGGAAGAAGATGAGCAGGATGAAAGAGATGTCCGCAGTAGAACTCGAGTTCAGTCCAGGCACTTTCTTTTTCTTTCTTGCCATTGTTGTTGGTTTAAAGTTTAATGTTTAAAGTTCAATTTGGGTTGTTTAAAGTTTAAAGCGTAATGCTTGACTCATGCTGAAAGGTAACTTCGGCAAGTGTTTTTTCATTAAACTTTAAACTTTAAACATTAAACTTAAGTGTTATTCCTTCGGAGTGGCACTCTTGGTGAGCCATCCGCTCATGCTGACGACGACAGCAATGATAGCTACGATGGCGAGAATGTAGATAGCCACGAGCCACATATCCACGACGGTAACCATGCTAGCAGGTGTGGTCTTGCCGGAGACGGTGGTGAAGGGCTCTTCGCCGAGGCCGAGGACGACACCGATGATGAGGGCTACGATGACCGTACCCCAAGTGCACAGTGCAACCTTACCTGCAGCGATACCTGTTGGGCTGGGACCCGTGTTACCAGAGTTGACTACGGCACCACGGACGAGGCTCCAAATGGTAAGGCAAGCCGTGACGACAAACAGTGCATACATGAGGAACAAGACGAGGTCCGTCAGTTTCGGTGAAACGTGTACACCGTCGAAATCCATGTTGCTGTAGTCCACCAGGAAGAACAAGGCGAAACATACAACACCAATTCCGATGACAGAATACAGCGCTATATTTGAAATCTTTTCGAGTTTCATAATTTAATTTTACGATTTTACGATTTACAGTTTTACGATTTATTTCTTCACGGCCCGCAGCTAACTGCGTTCCCTCATGAAGAGAGATGAGATCGTGAAATGGTGAAATCGTTAAATTAACTTACTTCTTGCACTTCGGCGACTTCACGCACATCTCAAGCAGGCTCATAGCGGTCTCTTCCATATTGGAATTCAGAGCCTCGATGCGAGAGAGGATGTAGTTGTAGAAGACCTGCAGAACAAGTGCAACGATGATACCGAAGATGGTCGTGATAAGAGCGACCTTCATACCACCAGCAACGACAGTCGGGCTAATGTCACCTGCGCGTTCGATATCGTCGAACGCCTGGACCATACCGATCACAGTGCCGAGGAATCCGAGAGACGGGGCCATGGCGATGAAGAGGGTGATCCATGAGCAGTTCTCCTCGAGGTAAGCACCTTGAACCTCAGCCTCGGTGTTGATGTTACGCTCGATGGTTGAGATGTCGTTCTGGTCGTCGGAAGCGAGACATTGCATAGCTTTCTTCGAAATCTGAGCTACGGGGCCGCGAGTGCCAGCGCAGTAGTCAATGGCCTCCTGGATCTTGTTGGCTTCAACCTTGCCGCGGAGAGTCTCGAGGAATTTGCGTGTGTTCACTTGAGCGAGGGTCAGATAGATGACGCGCTCGATGCAGAAAGCCAGACCCAGCACGAGGGCGATAGCAACGAGGCTCATGAAGCCGGCATTACCTTCGATGAACTTTGTCTTAAGGGTCTTGTGCAGGCCTTCTTCCTCCTCAACGGGGGCTACGGTCTCTTCGACAGCAGGTGCTTCGACTGAATCAACGGCTGCGGAGTCAACAACTGCGGAGTCGACCTGTTCGGTAGCAGCAGCTACTTCGTCCTGAGCCATTACAGAAGGTGTCATGCCAAATGTGCAGGCAGCCACCATTGCAACAATTGCAAAATACTTTTTCATTTTGTTTTTGGTTTAATGATGAATGAATTTGTTGTTATTATTGTTTATACTTAGTGCTAAATCGCTACAAAAATATCCTTTTTTTTGTTTACTTCCACTTTTTTCTCGAAAAAACTTTGCTTTAAGGCGTGTTTTTCTTCTTTTTTGCCCCTTAAAGGGCTTTTTAGAGGGCTTTGGGGAAGGTTTGAAGGGCATTTAGGGTTGTAATCTCGGCAATTTCTTCTTCTGTCATTTCATAAATTTCTGCGAGTTTGGCAACAGTCGCTCGAATGAAGGCTGATTCGTTGCGCTTGCCTCTGTAAGGAACAGGTGCTAGATAAGGGGAATCCGTCTCGACAACGATTCGACTGAGGGGTACTACTTGACGAAGTACATCGGGGAGCGGACTCTTTTTGAACGTGACGATGCCGCCAATGCCCAACATGAAACCATCGAAGCGAAGAAGCTCTTCGGCCTCATCCTTAGTACCGCCGAAACAATGGAAGACACCCGTTAATTTTCCATTGGACGATTTACCAGTCGCTATTTGATTGCGTAGCACATCGACCATCTCGCGGTGGGCGGAACGGGTGTGGATCATCAGAGGCAAATGGTATTTGCGAGACCAATTGACCTGGATGGCCAAAGCTTCTTGTTGTTCATTATAACGAGAACGGTCCCAATAGTAGTCGAGTCCAATCTCGCCGATGCCGATAAATGGATGAGATGGGTCTTGCAGAAGAACTTCCATCTTGGCGAGCGTGTTGAGCCAATCATCAGTCATGTCCTCAGGGTGCAAGCCGAGCATAGGATAAAGGAATCGCGCGTGCCTGCGCGCGAGCGCGAGCATGGGCGAGATGCTATCAGCATTGATGTTCGGCAGGAAAATCTTAGTGATACCTGCTTCACGAGCGCGTTCAATAACATCGTCTACGTCTGATGTGAATTCTTCGCCGTAGAGGTGGCTGTGAGTGTCGATTATCAACTGGGGAGATATGGTTTAAAGTTAATAGGTGGGGGGCGTATTCAGGGAAGTGGCGGACTTATTGACAAAGTTGTCGAGAACTCTCAATTCCTTGGCGCATCTTTTGCTTTATTGTGGTACGATCTTAGTGCTTGCGTCCCATGAGTGAGTGGGCCAGTTCGCGAAGGGGCTGCTTGCGCTCGTCGGGTAATGCCACGGCATCAAGGTCCTTAAAGGCTTTCTCAAAATAGTCCGTTATGCGTTCCTCGGCCAATTGTCGGATGCCAATCTGATCATAAATGGCTGTAACTGCAGCAATCTTCTCGGCAGCGCTATGGCCTTTAGGTGTGCATCCTGCAGCACCGATATTATCGACGTCTACAGGAGTGGAGAGCCAATGCTCAAGGGATGCTCGCTGTTCAGGAGTGGCACGCTGTAGTGCATTGATGAGCATGAACGTTTTTTTGCCCTCGAGGATGTCGCCACCAATGTTTTTGCCGAAAGTGGCAGGGTCTCCATATACATCAAGGAGGTCATCTTGTAGCTGGAAAGCTAAGCCAAGGTTTTCACCGAAATGGTAAAGATGTTCCGCGTCGGCTGTAGGAGCATCGGCTTGAATGGCTCCGAGTTTGAGGGCACAAGCCAGCAGGACGGAGGTCTTCAGTCGAATCATCTCTATGTACTCTTCTTCCTTCACGTCCATTCGCTTTTCAAATTCCATGTCATACTGTTGTCCTTCGCCAATCTCGAGGGCCGTTTCGGTAAAGAGGTCAAGTACCGGACGCAGATGTTCATTCTTTGTTTGGCTCATGAGCTGATAAGCAAGCACAAGCATGGCATCGCCCGAGAGGATGGCTGTGTTCTCATTCCAAACACGGTGAACGGTGGGCTTGCCACGGCGCATGTCGGCTTTGTCCATTACGTCATCGTGGAGAAGAGTGTAGTTGTGGTAGGTCTCAATGCCGAGTGCTGCTGGCAGTATAGTCTCGACGTCATCGCGGAAAAGCTCGTAGGCCATCAGCATCAACACCGGACGTATGCGTTTGCCCCCCAGCGAGAGGACGTACTTGACGGGAGCATATAATCCCTCTGGCTTGCGGTCGAGGGGCATGGCGGCTAATGCGTTGTTGAAGAG
>CADCOX010000214.1 GCA_902803195.1 uncultured Bacteroidales bacterium | reverse complement strand
TTCAGCGTAAGCCCCTCTGGATGTTGGTTGAGAGCAAGGAGGAGTGCATGCTCCTCGGGCGTGTCGCCATAAGCCTCGCCACGCACTCGAGCCTCTTGTCTCCAGATGGCGAGGTGGACGGGCGAGGCGACGATATTCTCGTCGTTGATGCGGATGTATGCGGTGCGCGAGGGAGCTTCCAATGCGAAAATCGGGCGTAGTGCCGAAGGTAGGACGGTACAGATGACTACCGTGCGGAGATGCCCTCCGTGCGGCGCCGTGGGGACCTGAAGCGTTTCGAACTGAATGACGGGAACAGGCGTGCAGTATTTGTAGGCGGCTGCATGCATCATGAATATTTCTTCTTCGGAGCGCACGCCGTGGATGGTGCCGTCGTCGCGCACACCTATGAGGAGACGTCCGCCATCAGTGTTGGCGAAAGCCGAGACGCTGCGTGCCAGCTTCGGCGCATCGTCTATCTTGTACTTGAAGTCCTGCTGTTGGTGCTCGCCCTGCGCAATCATGCGCTGGAGGCGTCCGGCAGGTTCTCTCGAAGGTGTCATGTCTGTAGAGTCGTCAGTTCTGCTGCTCCGGGCAGTTCAATCATTCATGTATTTCTCCTTGAAGTCTGCTAGTTTCTTCGAGTAGTAGGCACGGAGGTCTGTCCAGCGATAATAGGGATAGTTGTCGGTCGGGACAGGCAGCGTCTGCTCACGCTCATTAAGGAGTGCCTTGACGAGGATGTCGCCCGCCTTGCCTTTCTTGGGGCGGTAGAATATGAGTTGTATGTTGCAACCCATGGGGAAGATGTCATAGTTGCGCCACGTGGCATCGAGGTTGTCGAGGTCATCAACGCGTGCGCCACAGTTGCCCAACTCGAGGAGACAGGCCAAAGGCATGACGCACACCTCGTGACCGAAGCGCAGGACGGCCTGCGTCTGGCGAGCCGTGTCGGCCACTTGGATGATGTCCTCCAGCAGTTTGGATTGGCTGAAAGGCATGATGCCGTTCGTCTGTGGTGCATGGCCGTAGTTGAGGTACCAGTCGACATTCTTGTAGCGCCAGAGGTCGTAGAGCTCGTCGTTGGTGAAGAGGGAGAGGAGTTCGATGTCCGTGTCGTGGCTCTGCATGTTATTGGCGATGTAGAACAACTGTCGCATGAGGTCGCTGGCATGTAGGCTGTCGGTCACCCATTGTGGATCGTTGAAGAGTATGCTCATGAGACGGTCGGGGTGGGTCAAGCGGTCGCGTATGGAGCGCCGATGTTCATCGCCTTTGCGTGTCTGCTGGCGCAGCACCTGCGGCCAGGGGGCATTGAGGTAGTATTGGAAAGCCTCGCTGACATCGTTGTGAAAGACGGCGGTGGGGTTGGCGGCCGCCAGTTCTTCGCACTCCGCCTCCATCGAGAGGATGCAGCGGATGACTACGGTGCTCTTGGCGTCGATGTGCACTCCTTTCTTCTTGAATATCTCAGGGAAATGCTCTGTCATGCGGCGCCCGATGCCGTGGTGCTGACGCTCGCCTACAGTGGTGAGGTCACCCAGGCGATCGATGGTCGTCGGGTAGAAGCGTTCGAGCTTTTCCAAGGTCTGCTGCCCCGTTTCCGTTAGCTTGCCTTGCTCCTTGGCTTTGCGTAGCGCGCGAATGCTATTCATGTACTCGCTCTCTCCGAGGAGCCAACGAGCTCCGTGGCGACCATAGTGGTTCATCAGATAAGGTTCATAGCCCTTCGGGGCTTTCGTCAGTTTAGCTGTTGCGGGGTAGTTGTCGTAGTCGAGGTGGTTGCTGCCGCAGAGGAAGGGGTTGGCAGCAATCTCCTCGCGTGCTGTCGGCCGCTGGCCAAACGCATTGAGCGAGAACGTGAGGAGGAAAACGAGCATGAGGGCGTAGCTCCAAGTTTTTTGAATTGTCTTCATAGAGATGATATGATTTGTTAGTTCCTATTATGCCTATTTATTAGTTTGACCCTTGTAGAAGGCATAAGCAGCCGCAGTAGGCGCTGCCTGTCGGTTGCGACTCAGAGGTGTTGCCCTTATCGCCCAGGCAGAAGTCTTTGAGCACGGCTTCGGCTGGTGGCTCTGGAAAAGGCCATTGCAGTCCAGTGCCCGTAGCTTTGGCGTATGCCTCGGCCCGGCACCAGCATTGAGCGAAGAGACGTTCCCGCTCCGCTTCGTCGGTGGCTGTGGCCAAGAGAACTCGATCGGCAGCGGAGAACATACGACGCACGATATCGGGGCGGTAACACGTTACTCGCTGCAAGTCGACCCCTATCTGGCAGGTGGTGGCATTTGCATTCTTGAGCATGGCAGCTGCCACGAGCGAACCCGAATGCGAGAGGTTGAACAGCAGTTCGGGATGATTGGCAAACGAAGGCTTGCCATGCTCGCCCTCGACGTATGTCATCTCACATTCATGCAAGCCATGCTCGGATAGCAGGCCGTCGAGCAATAATGCCACGCCTATGCTGAGGGCGCGATTGCGCGGGTTGCCGCAGGCCTCGACTTTCTCGCGACGATAGCTGGAGAGATGCTGTAATGCTTCTGTCTGCAAGGCCGGGTCGGCGAGTAGATTTGAGATATCGGCCACCAAGAGATGTACGTTTCCAGTGGCGCTTTCGCAGCCCTCACTCATATCGATTCTTTGCTCCAATACGATTGTCAGAGCATGAATTGTGCAACAAGAGACATTTATTGGCATCGTTTTGAGGGTTTATTTAGTGAGTTCTGCATTCTTGTGGCTACAAATGTAGTGTGTTTTTCTGATATTATGCGATAAAACGGCCTCTTTTTTCGTTAGGTATCGTAAAAAGTCTCTTTTAGCAGTACTTTAGGAGATGACAAATTTCTTAATTAAGGGCAGATAATATAATGAAATGATAAAAAAATGCCGATTCTCTTTTGGATTACAAACAAAACGTGTATTTTTGCACCTCGTAAACCAAAGATCATTATTTCAGGAATGAGAAAGACTCTCTTTACGGGCTTATTCGCCACCATCATTTACCTTTTTGTTTCCTCCCCTCTTCAGGCAGAACCTATTAGTCGGCAGCAGGCGCGACAGCGTGCCGTTGACTTCCTTCGCCAGCAGAATTCCCAAGTCACGCTCAGTACTGACGTTGTCCACAAGGCTCCAAGCCGAGGCAATAGTGCCACGTCCGATCAGGCTTACTATTACGTCTTCAATGCCGATGTTGGTCAAGGCTTTGTCATTGCCTCAGGCGATGATTGTGCACGCCCCGTCTTGGCCTACAGCGAGCAGGGAAGTTTCGATATCGATAGTATCCCCGAGGGCATGCGCTACCTGCTCCAGTCCTATGCCGATCAGATTGCATGGGCTCAGGAGCGTGGTCTTGCTCCCTATGTCGACTCGCCCCTGAAGGCTTCGCGTGTGACCATCTCTCATCTCGTGGAATCATCATGGGATCAAGAATCGCCCTATTACAATAATTGCCCTAAGACTAAGTCGGGATTGTTTGGCAGTCAGCAGACTTGTCTGACAGGTTGCGTAGCCACTGCCATGGCCCAGGTGCTTTACTATTGGGGTCGTCAGAAAGGATACAATACCATCGGCTCGACGGCTATTCCTGCCTATACGACCAACTCGAACTCCATCAGCGTGGATGCGCTGGAGGCTGTCAATGTCTTCGATTGGAGCAGTATGACAGCCAGCAAACCAACCACTACTGCCGCCAAGACGGCTGTCGCAACGCTTATGCGTTATTGCGGGCAGTCGGTTAACATGGATTATGGAACAAGCAGCCAGGGTGGTTCGGGCGCCTATAACTTTGATGTCCCCTATGCGTTCAAGAACTATTTCGGACTCGCGGGTAGTGCGCGCTACCTCAATCGCAGCGACTTTAGCGATGCGGAGTGGGATGAAATCATATACGATGAGTTGGCTGCCGGCCGTCCCGTCGTCTATGGTGGCGCGAATTCTTCTACAGGTGGTCATTGCTTTGTTTGCGATGGCTATGACAGTCAGAACAACCGCTACTATTTCAATTGGGGATGGAGTGGCAGCTACAATAGCACCTCCTTTGCCCTCTCGGCCCTGACTCCTGGTTCCTACAACTTCAATAGCGGTCATGATGCCATTGTTGGCATTCAACCCAAGGCTTTGGAGACGCCTGAACAGGTGGCGCAGGCTGCCAATGTCCGCCTCTACGGCCTCGACCTGAAGAGCGGTTCGACTCTCTTACGTGACCATCGTAGTGAAAATGGCGCCTCAAGCATTAACCTTATGGGTCTCGTCCAAAACACCTCGGGCATGGACCTCAACCTGGAGACGACGATGGGCATTTACGATACCGATGGCAACTTCATCGGGACGACGGACATTGAAGAGAAAGACTATGATGCCAGTACAGGCATCTATTATTTCATGAAGCAGTTCTCGTTTGGCGAGGAGTTGCCTTACGGCACCTACAAACTCATTCCTCTTTGCCGTCAAATAGGCACAGACACTTGGAATACCATTGGCGGTGGTCGGGACTACTACGTACAGGCTGTGGTCGATGCCGGTGGTGCTGAAATTCATCTCGCGCCAGCCGAAGGTATTCAAGTAACGGTCAAGCAGACGGGATCAAACAACAGATACACGAATACGGCCACCATCACCAATGTTGGCTGCAAGACCTTCACGGGCAGTTTATACGTTGTGGTCGATGACGACTATAGCAGCTACTCGACCATATCCGTGTCCTCGCTCGCCCCTGGGGCCTCCGTCGACAAGACGTTTACTTACAAATATGCCATCACCAGTACGACGCACAAATTGAGTATCGAGGGCATGGCAGGCGCCTACTATACCAATCAGCCCAAGCCCAATCTGACATGGGAGTGCGATTGGCCTGGCAGCGATGACGACAACCACATCTTCCGTCCGACCTACGACTTTGTTGTCCGTCTCACGAATACCGACTTGGGTGATTTCAGTGGGCCGGTAGTGGCTACTCTCTATGAGCACGGAAAGGCTGAAAGCACAGGTGAGTCCAAAACGATAGATGCCACCATAGCGGCTGGTGAGACGAATGAATACACGTTCAGTTTCAACAACGTAGTTCCCGATAAGGTCTATAATCTGAAATTTACTTATGACGGAGAAACGTACTACTTTGGCCAAAGTGGCACCGACGATGACGATAATATCGTCTATTACTACCCCGACTTCTTCTTCACGATGTCCAAGGGCATCAGCGTAGGCTTGCCCGATGATGTCATTTACCATCTTGATGCCGACGGCATCCTTGACATTCCCGAGAATGCTCTTTATGTCGATGCCCGCACCTCGGCCGATCTTACGGTTATCGGCGATGGCGGTAATGCCAACACGCTCTTTCTCCTGCCCGAGAGTGCTTCCGTGCCGTCGGCGCTCGTAGGGCGTAATGTTGTCGTGGACGGAAGAGCGGATGCCATTGCCATTGACGATGCGTTAGGCTTTGCTACGCCCGTCGATTTCACGGCCACGCAAGTCGCCTATCGACGTACGTTAGAGGCCGGAGCCTCCGAGGATGTAGCCCATTGGCAGACCCTCGTTGTACCTTTCGATGTAGACGAGGTCTGTGTTGGCGAGAAGGCAATCGATTGGTATCACTCTGCCGATGACACGGGCAAGCAGTTCTGGGTGATGGCCTTCACGGGTGAAGACGAGGAGGGCGCTCTCTTCAGTCATGCCGAACAGATTGCAGCC
>CADCOX010000213.1 GCA_902803195.1 uncultured Bacteroidales bacterium | reverse complement strand
GAGTAGTTGCCTACGCGGGCATGGGCACCACTGGCGTAGTTGAACAACGATGTTTTGCCACAGTTGGGATTGCCCACAAGGGCTACGTTGATGGTCTTGTGCTTGCGCTCGGCAGCGCGATGGAGTAAGTCCTCAGAGCCCTCTGAACTTTCCTTCGTGCTCGCTTCGTCCGTGTAGGTCTCAGCCTTCCCAGGGGAGAGGGAGTCAATGGTGGCTTTGAAGCTTGCCGCTTCGCTCTCGCTGACTACTTCAATCAGCGCTGCTTCGTCGTGGCGCAGGCTGACTTCGTAGCCCATCAACTTGTATTTCACAGGATCCTGCAGCGGAGCATTGAGCAGTACTTCCACGGTCTGCCCCTTGATGAAGCCCATTTCAACGATGCGTTTGCGGAAGCCGCCATGGCCACTGACTTTGACAATGACTGCGCGTTCGCCTGTCTGTAAGTCGGAGAGTTTCATAGTGTCGTCTGTATTTTTGCGTGCAAAAATAACGTTTTTCGCTCAGACGTCCAAGGTTTATCGTTGGTCTACGCAAAAAAATACCTACTCGAAAGGGAAAAATCACTAAAAATGATGAGGAGGCTGAGAGATTGGAGTTGAGAGATTAGAGATGGATGGGTTAGATTGTCTTTAATCTTTCAGGTTTCAGCAGAGGAGATGGATCAACTGATGTGGCTCCAATCGAAATCGTCCTGATGCAGTTCGCGCAGATGAGCCCACATGCTGGCATATTCGGGTCGTTGCTGTTGGGGGTCCTCGTCGAGGATGTGGTTGGCTATGTCACGAGCGAGTTGTACGAGCTGTCCGTCACGCGCGATGTTGGCAATATGGAGGTCGAACGCCATACCGCTCTGCTGTGTACCCTCGAGATCACCTGGTCCACGGAATCGGAGGTCGGCTTCGGCAATCTCGAAGCCGTCGGTGGTCTCGCACATGATGTCGATGCGCTGGCGAGTCTCCTGCGAGAGGTTGTACTTCGTGACGAGGATGCAATAGCTCTGATCGGCTCCACGACCCACGCGCCCTCGGAGTTGGTGAAGTTGCGCCAGACCGAAGCGTTCGGCATTCATGATTACCATAACGGAAGCATTGGGCACGTTGACACCGACCTCGATGACCGTAGTAGCGACGAGAATCTGCGTTTCGCCGTTGACAAAGCGTTCCATTTCTGCATCCTTCTCTGCGCTCCGCATTTTCCCATGGACTTTGGAGATGCGCAGGTCGGGGAAGGCACGGCAGAGTTCTTCATAACCGTTCTCGAGGTCCTGCATGTCCATCTTCTCGCTCTCTTGGATGAGTGGGTAGACGACGTAGACTTGTCGTCCTTTGCTAATCTCAGAGCGGATGCCGCGATAAAGGCTTTCGGTGCGCTCTTGCCAGAAGTGGCGTGTCTCGATGGGCTTGCGGCCTGGGGGGAGTTCATCGATGACGCTGACGTCGAGGTCGCCATAAAGGGTCATAGCCAGCGTGCGCGGAATAGGCGTGGCTGTCATGACGAGAATGTGAGGCGGAACGCTGTTCTTGCGCCATAGGCGTGCTCGCTGAGCGACACCGAAGCGATGCTGCTCGTCGATGACGACGAGGCCAAGCCGATGGAACTCCACGGAGTCCTCAAGTACGGCGTGTGTGCCTATGAGAATATGTACCTCGCCCGTGCGCGTACCTTCTAATATGGGGTCGCGGCGGCGCTTGCCCTTGACCGCACCCGTGAGCAGTTCGACACGAACAGGCATATCGGCCAGCATCGAACGGAAAGTGTCGTAGTGCTGTTCGGCCAGGATCTCGGTGGGTGCCATGAGGCAGGCTTGATAGCCGTTGTCGAGGGCGATGAGCATAGTCATCAGTGCGACTAATGTCTTGCCTGAGCCGACATCGCCCTGGAGGAGGCGGTTCATCTGGCGTCCGCTGCCCATGTCTTGGCGCATCTCGCGAATAACACGCTTCTGCGCGTTCGTCAGTTGAAAGGGCAAGTGCGTGTGGTAGAAGGTGTTGAAGTGGTCGCCAACGTGCGCAAAGACATGACCGACCACTTCTTGCTGGCGCTGACGTGTGAAGCGGAGGATTCCCAGTTGGATGAAGAACAGTTCCTCGAACTTCTGTCGATAGGTCGCTCGGCGGAGGGCCTCGGCGCTATCGGGATAGTGGAGGTCGTGGAGCGACTGCCCAATCGGCACCAGCATGAGTTGACGGATGATGTCGTCGGGAAGCGTCTCGGGAAGCGTAGTGAGCGAGCCCAACTTCTCGAACAACGTGCGTGTGAAGCGTTCGATGCTGCGGCTGTTGAGCCCTCCCTTCTTCATCTTCTCGGTAGTGTTATAATAGGGTTGCATCCCCATGGTGCCGAGCTGGAGTGAATCAGCAGGGTCGATGTCGGGGTGGGCGATGTTGATGCGCCCGTTGAACACATTCGGACGCCCGAAGACGATGAAGAGTTTGCCCGCAGGATAGCTCTTTTTGATCCACTTGAAGGTGGTGGCTTGGAACCAGATAAGGTCTACAATCCCATGACCATCAGTAAAATGCGCGATGAGACGCCGTTTGCGCCCATGCCCTTCTTCCTCGAAGCTGAGGATCTCACCTTTAATTTGCACAAAAGGCATGTCGGCTGTCAGCTCATGGATATAATAGAGGCGTGTACGGTCGATATGCTTGTAGGGGAAATAGTATAGTAGATGTCGGAACGTCGTGATGCCGAGTTCCGATTCCAACAGCTTGGCGCGTTGCGGGCCTACGCCGGGCAGATAGGTTATAGAAGTAGAGAGGTCTACGATGATGGTAGGTCATTAAGTGAGCCGTAGCTCGGTTAGACGGCACAAAAGTACAAAAAAAATCCGAAAGACTCCCTTTTTCGTGGGAATCTTTCGGAAAGAATGTGTATGTTGGTAGGGATTAATACATATTGACGATAGCCTCGTAGAGCTCCTGCTTGCCGCTGGTCTGCTTGGGCTCGCCAACCTTTTTGCCATATTCGTAGGCCTCCTCGAGGGTCATCTTACCTTCCTCGAACTTCTTACCCTCGCCTGCATCGAAGCTGGCGTAACGCTCCTTGACCATAGCGCAGATGGGTGAGTTCTCGATGATGTCGGCAGCGCTGAGGAGAGCGTGAGCCATAGCATCCATAGCAGCGATGTGAGCGATGAAGATATCCTCGAGGTCGGTGCTGTTGCGACGTGTCTTGGCATCGAAGTTGGTGCCGCCGTCCTTGAAGCCGCCACCACGGATAATCTGCATCATAGCCTGGGTGAGCTCGTAGTGGTCGATGGGGAACTGGTCGGTGTCCCAGCCATTCTGATAGTCACCGCGGTTGGCATCGATGCTGCCGAGCATGTCGGCATCAACGGCGCAAGCGAGCTCGTGCTCGAAGGTGTGACCAGCGAGGGTGGCGTGGTTGACCTCGATGTTGACCTTGAAGTCCTTGTCGAGGTTGTGGGCCTTCAAGAAACCGATGACGGTCTCGGTGTCGACGTCGTACTGGTGCTTGGAGGGTTCCATGGGCTTGGGCTCGATGAGGAAGGTGCCCTTGAAGCCCTTGGCACGAGCGTAGTCGCGGGCCATGGTGAGCATGGTGGCCATGTGCTCCTTCTCACGCTTCATATCGGTGTTGAGGAGGCTCATGTAGCCTTCGCGACCGCCCCAGAAGACGTAGTTAGTACCGCCGAGCTCGATAGTAGCGTCGATGGCGTTCTTGATCTGGACGATG
Source organism: uncultured Bacteroidales bacterium (assembly GCA_902803195.1). Classification (GTDB taxonomy): domain Bacteria; phylum Bacteroidota; class Bacteroidia; order Bacteroidales; family Bacteroidaceae; genus Physcousia. The sequence continues at coordinate 4,388 of CADCOX010000213.1, read as the reverse complement.
GCGCGTGCTACGACGTCGAAGTCGGGGTTGGTGCTGGCGCCGTTCATGTAACGCTTGTTGCCGAAGACGTTGGCGGTGCCCCAGAGGAGCTTGATGCCTGTCTCAGCCTGCTTCTCTTTCAGGTAAGCGACAACTTCCTTGAGATTCTTCTCATATGTCTCTACGTCGGCAGCTTCAGCTACGAGGTCGATGTCGTGGAAGCAGTAATACTCGATGCCGAGCTTCTGCATGATCTCAAAGCCAGCATCGGCCTTGTCCTTAGCAGCTTGTACGGGGTCCGCAGCGGCATTCCAGGGGAAGGTCTTTGTGCCTCCGCCGAACTGGTCGGCACCCTCAGCACAGAGGGTGTGCCACCATGCCATGGCGAATTTGAACCATTCGCTCATCTTCTTACCCATGACTACGCGGTCTTTGTCGTAGTAGCGGTAAGCCAACGGATTCTTGCTCTCAACGCCTTCAAACTTGATGGCGGGAATTTCAGGAAAGTACTGTTTCATAGTTGTTTTATTGATTTATGGGGTTGTTTTTTTCTTTTTTGATTATCTAGATTTTCTAGATGCTCTAGATGCTCTAGATCTACTAGATTTTCTGCATCCAGCGCTCGTAGGCCTCGCGATAGGCGGCTTGATTCTTCAGGTCGGGTTCGATGACCTGTAGCTTCTTGAGCGTAGCGAAGGCTTCGCGGTGGTCTGCATAGATGCCTGCACCGATACCTGCTCCGCGTGCCGCTCCAACGGAGCCGTCGGTGTCGCAGAGTTCGATGGTGGCTCCGGTGACGCCAGCCAGCGTGTCGCGGAAGATAGGACTGAGGAACATATTCGCCTTGCCGGCGCGGATGGTCTTTAATTCCAAACCCATCGTCTGCATGACCTCCATGCCATAGGCAAAACTGAAGACGATGCCCTCTTGTGCGGCACGTAAGAGGTGAGCCTGCGTGTGGGTGTTGAAGTTGATGCCGTGGATGCTGGCACCCACCTCCTTATTGCAGAGCACACGTTCGGCACCATTGCCGAAGGGCATGATGGAGAGGCCGGCAGCACCGATGGGAGCCTGGGCGGCCAGGTCGTTCATCTCAGCATAGCCGATGCCTGTGGGGGCTACGTTGCGGCGCATCCATGAGTTGAGGATTCCCGTGCCGTTGATGCAAAGCAGTACACCAAGGCGCGGATTGGCTGCCTCGTGGTTGACGTGTGCAAACGTATTGACACGGCTCTGGGGATCATAGGCTACGCGACCAATGACGCCATAGACAACGCCCGAAGTGCCAGCTGTGGTTGCCGCCTCGCCGGGTTCGAAGACATCGAGCGAAAGGGCGTTGTTGGGCTGGTCGCCAGCGCGATAGGTGATGGGGGTGCCTGCAGCGAGACCTAACTCAGCAGCAGCTGCAGCATTGACTTCGCCTTGAAGGCCGAAGGTGGGCACACGGTCGGCCAGCATGTCGGCAGGGATGCCATAATAGTCGAGCAGGAATTGGGCAGGAGCATCATCCTTGAAATCCCACATCATGCCTTCGCTGAGGCCGCTTACCGTGGTGGCTGCAGTGCCAGAGAGGCGTGCTGCGATATAGTCGCCAGGGAGCATCACCTTGTTTATTGAAGCGAAGAGGTCGGGTTCGTTCTCGCGCACCCATGCGAGTTTGGCAGCCGTGAAGTTACCAGGCGAGTTAAGCAGGTGGCTCAGACAACGCTCGCTTCCGAGGTCGTCGAAAGCTTTCTGACCATAAGGCACAGCCCGCGAGTCACACCAGATGATGGCATCGCGCAAGGGATTCAGATCCTTATCCACACAGACGAGACCATGCATTTGATAACTGATACCAATGGCCTTGATGTCCGTCTTGTCAACACCACTCTGAGCGAGCACATCGGCAGTGGCATCCTTCAGGTAGCTCCACCAAGCATCGGGAGCCTGTTCAGCCCATCCTGCACGAACGGCCTTGATGGGTGCTTCGGTCTTAGGATAAAAAGCAGAAGCGACACAAGCGCCACTCTGCGCATCAACCAGCGAAGCCTTCACGCTGGAACTGCCAATGTCATAACCTAGGAGATACATAATTTTGTAGAATACGTTGTTGATGAAATGAGGTGTATAGCGGAATCCCGCTTTTGTTTTTTGCGGTGCAAAGGTCGCTATTTTATAGCAATTGAATATTCTTTATTGTTTCAAAAACGTAAGAATATGTTTCAATTCAGTCTTTTCGCATCTTCAGGATGACCCAAATCACGACAGGCGCCCCTAAAATGGGAGTGATGACATTGATGGGGATGAGCGTGCTTGAGGGTACAGTAGAGATGAGGTTGCAGGTCAATGCCAAGCAGGCTCCCGTCAGGAGCGTGGCTGGCAAGAGGGCGCGGTGGTCGGATGTACCCAACAGCAGACGAGCTAGATGTGGTACGGCGAGGCCGATGAAGGCAATGGGCCCGCAGAAGGCGGTGGAGGTGGCTGTGAGCAAACCCGTCGTGAAAAGCAGGAAAGTGCGTGTGCGCTTGACGTTGACACCAAGATTGGTTGCATAGTTGTCACCGAGCAGGAGGGCATTGAGGGGCTTGATGAGCAGGAGCGAACACCCGATACCCACGGACATGGTGGCGATGAACGCGGGGAGGCGGTCGACGGTGACGTTGGCGAAACTGCCGAGTCCCCAAACCATAAACGAACGTACGCCTTCTTCGGTGGCTCCGTAGTTAAGCAACGATATCATTGACGACGTGAGGTAGCCAATCATGACACCCGTGATGAGCAACAAGGTGTTGGAGCGGAGCCTATGTGAGAACGCGATAAGCAGCACAAGTATAGCCCACGCGCCAATCATGGCCGCCACGATAACGAGCAGATAGCCGCTCAGCGAAAACGTTCCAGCCATGAACGAGCCACCCAACAACAGCATGGCGATGGCGACGCCAAGATTGGCGCCACCATCAATGCCGAGTATGCTGGGCCCGGCCAGAGGATTACGGAAAACGGTCTGAAGGAGCAAACCAGAAGCTGCAAGACCTGCACCCGAGAACAAGCCCGTAAGGGCCTGAGGTATACGATTCTCCCATAGGATATAGCCCCATGACGCGCGTTCAGCCTCGCCTCCCATGAGCAGGTCGGTGATGGCTGTAGCAGGGATGTGCACGGCTCCGAAATAGAGGTTCGCCAGCAACAACGCTACGAGCAGCAAAGCGAGTCCGGTGAGTTTTCCTATGTATGAGGGTACAGGTGCTTTCATCGTTGCTTATTCGATGACGGCTGCCCAACCTCCGTTCTGTACCATGTGAATGTCGATTTCAGTGGCACTATCGACGGTTTGCTCGATTTTGTTGTAGTGCATGGCTTGGTAGTCGGCGTTGATGCCATCCTTGAATGCCGTCATCTTGTGCTTGCCTGCGCCGAGGAAGTCAAGACGGATGTGGCAGTCACGAGGCGTCTCGCCTGTGATGGCTCCGATGAACCATTTCTGGCCTTTGCGCTTGGCAACTATGACATAGTCACCAGCCTTGGTATCGAGGGCGCGCGTCTCGTCCCAAGTCGTGGGCACGCTGGCGATGTAGCGTGCGCAATCCTCATTCTGGTAGTAGCGCGTGGGATTGTCTGCCAGCATCTGTACACCGCTCTCGAGAACGACATACAGGGCCATCTGGAAGGCACGAGTGCCCATGGCTCCGCTATTGGGGCGTGAAGCTCGATATTGTGCAGGTTGCATATTATTCATACCACCAGGGGTGAAGTCAGCGGCTCCTACGGCATTGCGGATGAATGGGAGGAAGACCGTGTTCTTGGGTTGGCAACCGCCCATCTGCTCAAGACCAAGCACGCCTTCGTAGCTGATGAGGTTGGGGTACTCATACTCCAATCCTGCAGGCGTGAAAGCACCATGGAAGTCCACGATAATCTTGTACTTGGCGGCCTCTTGGACTACGCGTTTGAAGAAGTTGACCATCCATTGATCGGCATGGTCCATGAAGTCAATCTTCACAGCCGGAATGCCCCATTCGGCGTAAGTCTTGAAGAGTTTGTCAAGGTTCTGCTCGACGGTGAGCCACGGCAACCAGAGTACTATCTTCACGCCTTTGGCATTGCAATACTTGATGAGGTCGGGCAGGCGAAGGTTGTCGTTGCCATGGAAGGGATCGCGAGTCGACTTGGCCCAGCCCTCATCAAGGAGGATATAATCAACCCCGAACTTGGCAGCGAAGTCAGCGAAGTAGCAATAGGTCTCGTAGTTGCAACCGAAGCGGAAGTCGACATCGGGACCGAAGGGAGCCGCTCCGTTCCACCATTCCCATGAGAATTGTCCGGGATGAATCCAGCTGACATCCTTCAGCGCACTGCGACGGGCCAGTTGCGCGGGCAGCGTCTGTTCGATGATGCCTTTGGAGTCGGTCACGGCCACCCAGCGCCAG
>CADCOX010000212.1 GCA_902803195.1 uncultured Bacteroidales bacterium | reverse complement strand
TTCCGATGAACAAGCGACTGTGGCAGAAGATGCTCCAATGGTTGAAGAGACGTCAGGAATTGTAGAAACAGTTCCCGAAGTAGCTCCCGAAGTAGATGAGGCAAAAGCAGAGGAAACTGTTGTTGAAGAATCAACTATTGAAGAGCCAGCAGAGGAGGAAACTGTTGTTGAAGAATCAACTGTTGAAGAGCCAATAGCAGAGGAGCCCGCCGTTGAAGAATCACCTATTGAAGAGCCAGCAGCAGAGGAACCTGTTGTTGAAGAATCAACTATTGAAGAGCCAGCAGCAGAGGAACCTGTTGTTGAAGAATCAATGGTTGAAGAGCCAGCAGCAGAGGAACCCGCCGTTGAAGAATCAATGGTTGAAGAGCCAGCAATAGAGGAGCCAATCGTTGAAGGTTCGACAGAAACTACCACCTCTGATACTCCGTCTACACTTGCTTCAACATCAAAGCACAGAGATCATTATTATTACGATGAAATTCAAGAAGAAACCCACATGACACGCAATATCCTTTTAGGGCTCCTTGCAGCCCTGCTCTTTATGTTCTTGGGCTATGCCATCTGCTTCTACTTCCGTCCATTTGAGTTACCCACGCTGAAACCTGCACCTCAGTCGCAACGACAGTTCGTTCCGGTTTCTTCGTCAGATGATTCTGCTCTCGAAATGGATGATAGCGCACAGCCGGCAGAACTTGCCGAACCTGCTACGGAATCAACAGAGAAAAAGGCTACCAAAACCGATGCCGAGACGTCATCGCCGTCTACCACAGAGAAAACAGCTGCGACAAAATCTGCGGCCGCTTCATCCTATCCCCAACTCGAAGGCGGCGATTATCAGATTGTGGGCGTCAAAGGCTCAGAGGTGATGAAGCCCGGCAAGACCTTGCTCAACATCTCACTCAAGTATTACAAGAGCACGGACTTTGTTCCTTATATCTGCAAGATGAACGGCATCGACAATCCCGACGTCGTCCCCTTGGATATGGAACTGAAGATACCCGAACTCAAGAAAAAATAAACCTATCAACCGGATACTAACAATAAAACATACTCTAAAATGGCAGAATCCATTGACATTCGCGCACTTAACGAGCTCATCGAGCGTCAGAGCGCTTTCGTCACCAATCTGATGACAGGCATGGACCAGACGATTGTCGGTCAGCGTCATCTCGTAGAATCACTTCTCATTGGTCTCCTCTCCGATGGCCACGTGCTGTTGGAAGGTGTTCCAGGCTTGGCCAAAACTTTGGCCATCAAGACACTTGCACAACTAATTGATGCTAAGTTCAGTCGCATCCAGTTTACTCCCGACTTGCTGCCTGCCGACGTCACCGGCACGATGATCTATTCTCAGAAAGACGAGAAATTCATGGTCGAGCAAGGTCCTGTCTTCGCTAATTTCGTCCTTGCCGACGAAATCAATCGTGCACCAGCTAAGGTGCAGAGTGCGTTGCTCGAGGCCATGCAGGAACGTGAGGTCACCATCGGCAAGCAGACATTCCAACTACCATCTCCTTTCCTCGTGCTGGCCACCCAGAACCCCATTGAGCAGGAAGGTACCTATCCGTTGCCCGAAGCTCAGGTGGACCGTTTCATGCTGAAGGTCGTCATCGACTATCCCAAGCTCGAGGAGGAAAAGCGCATCATCCGACAGAACATATCGGGTGACCAGAAAGCCGTTCGCCCAGTGCTCTCCACTCAGGAAGTCATCGAGGCTCGTGGCGTCGTCCGCCAAGTCTATATCGACGAGAAGATTGAGCAATACATCGCCGACATCGTTTTTGCTACACGCTATCCCGAAAAGTACGGGCTCAAAGAAATCAAGGATTACATTGAGTTCGGCGGTTCGCCTCGTGCCAGCATCAATCTGGCTTTGGCTGCTCGTGCCTATGCCTTCATCAAGCGTCGTGGTTATGTCATTCCCGAGGATGTTCGTGCTGTGGCCCATGATGTGCTGCGTCATCGCATCGGGCTCACCTACGAGGCCGAAGCTAACAACGTCACAGCCGAAGAGATCATCTCCAAGATCCTGAACAAAGTGGAGGTGCCCTAATGATTCGTTTAACGTTTATCGTTTAACGGTTAAATGGAAACATCAGAAATCCTTAAGCGTGTACGCCAGATTGAGATCAAGACGCGCGGCCTCTCCAGCAATATCTTTGCCGGTGAGTACCATTCTGCCTTCAAAGGGCGAGGGATGGCCTTCAGCGAGGTGCGCGAATATCAGTATGGCGATGACATCCGCGATATCGAGTGGAACGTGACGGCACGCTTCAATAAACCTTATATCAAGGTCTTTGAGGAGGAACGTGAACTCACGGTTATGCTGTTGGTAGACGTCAGCGCAAGCCACGATTTCGGAACCAAGGTGCAAACCAAGCGCGATATGGTGACTGAGATTGCAGCTACATTGGCCTTCAGCGCTATCCAGAACAATGACAAGATTGGAGTCATCTTCTTCTCCGACCGCATTGAGAAGTTCATTCCGCCAAAGAAAGGGCGCAAGCACATCCTCTATATCATCAGAGAGTTGCTTGACTTCAAGCCTGAGAGCAGTCGCACCAATATCCAGCAGGCTGTGGAGTACCTTACGCAAGTCATCAAACGACGTTGTACGTGCTTTGTACTCAGTGACTTCATCGATGAGCGCGACTTCCGTCAACCCCTCACTATTGCCAACCGCAAGCATGATGTTGTGGCTATACAAGTCTACGACCGCCGAATTGCCGAGTTGCCCGATGTCGGGTTGATGCGCGTGAAGGATGCCGAGACGGGCCATCTGCAGTGGGTGGACACTTCCAGTCGGCGTGTGCGCAATGCCCATGCACAATGGTGGCGCGATCGTCAAGCGGTGCTCGACGACACCTTCACTCGCAGTAATGTTGACCATGTGAGCGTACGCACCGACCAAGATTATGTCGTAGCCTTACGCAACCTATTTGCACAACGAACATGAAACAAATTAAAACCTTACTGATACTCCTTTCGGCTTGTATTCCAGTTGTCGGACGGGCGCAGGTGATTTTCGAGGCACGTCTCGATACACTTGTCATGCTCATCGGCGAGCAGCGTGAACTGACGCTGGACCTCACGTGCGATGCCAAGCAGAACGTGAAGATGCCCGACCTCCGACCCCAGCAACCACTGCATGAGGTAGTAGAGATAGTGGATCTTCTGGGCACGGATACCACTTTCCTTGATGAAGGCAAGCGCAAGCAGATCTTGCAACGCTATACCATCACGGGTTGGGATTCTGCGTTTGTACTGCTTCCTCCGTTCGAGGTTCAAGTAGACGGGAAACCTTACGAGTCTAAGCAGTTGGCGCTGAAGGTGCTAATGATGCCGGTAGATACGGTTCACCTCGATCGCTTCTACCCACCCAAGGACGTTCAGTCTAATCCCTTCTCGTGGGATGACTGGAAACCTGTCATCTGGTTCGTCGTAATCAATCAGGTGCTGGCACTCCTGCTGTTGTGGCTCTATGGACATTGGCGTGAGAACAAGCCCCTCATCCAAATCATTCGTCGCAAGCGCAAGTTGCCTGCTCATCAAGTGGCTATGAGCGAGATTGAGCGTATCAAGGGTGAACGTAAGTGGGCCGAGGAAGACAGCAAGGAATACTACACACAGCTCACGGACACCCTCCGTAACTATATACGTGAACGTTATGGCTTCAATGCGATGGAGATGACGTCTACAGAGATCATCGACCGCTTACTGCAAGAACAAGATGAGACTGCCCTCGCAGAGTTGCGTCATCTCTTCCAGACTGCTGACCTCGTGAAGTTTGCCAAATGGACAACGATGATCAACGAAAATGATGCTAATCTCGTCAGCGCTATTGACTTCATCAATCAAACCAAGCAGGAGGTTGACCCCAATGCTCCCGAGGAAGAAGTGATTGTGCCCGAAGAGGTCAAACAAAGTCAAGCACGTTCGTTGACCATGAAGATCATGATGGGCGTCTGTATCGCCGTAGGCCTCGTTGCACTCGGCTATGCCCTCTATCTCGCTATTGATTTAATCCGTTAAGAATTATGCAATTCGCACATCCATATCTGCTCTTGTTGCTCCTGCTGCTCATACCTTATATATTATGGTACGTGCTGAGGAATCACGACAGTGAGCCTTCGCTACAGATCTCGTCGACGCTGGCTTATCGTCGTGCGCCACGAACGCTGCGGCAGTATCTCGTTCACGCACCTTTCTTGTTACGTTGCCTAACGTATGCGATGATCGTCCTTGTGCTTTGTCGTCCCCAGACAAGTAATTCGTGGAGCGACCGCACAGTCGAAGGCATTGACATTATGTTGTGCGTGGACATCTCCACCTCCATGCTCGCCGAAGACTTGCGTCCCAATCGCATCGAAGCCGCGAAGAAAGTGGCTGCAGAGTTCATTGCCGGACGACCCAATGACAATATCGGGTTGACCATCTTCTCGGGTGAGTCGTTCACACAATGTCCAATGACCACAGACCACGCAGTACTTCAGAACCTCTTTCAGAGTGTCAGCTGCGATATGGTTCAACGTGGTTTGATGGACGACGGAACGGCTATCGGTATGGGCTTAGCCAATGCCATCACGCGTCTGAAGGATTCGAAGGCGAAGTCGAAAGTCATCATTCTCCTGACCGATGGTTCCAACAATGCAGGCGACATTTCGCCACTGACGGCAGCAGAAATTGCGAAAAGCTTCGGCATTCGCATCTACACCATCGGTGTGGGCACCAACGGCACCGCCCGCTATCCCTATCCTGTTGGTGGTCGCATCGAGTATGTCAATATTCCCGTTGAGATTGACACTAAGACGCTGGCATCTATCGCAGGAACCACCAATGGCGAGTTCTATCGAGCAACTAACAACAATAAGTTGCGTGAGGTCTATCAGCAGATAGACAAGTTGGAGAAGACCAAGATGAACGTCAAGGAATACTCCAAGCGTTACGAGGCTTTCGCTCCGTTTGCCCTTGCCGCCTGTCTGCTCCTGCTCATCGAACTTCTCCTGCGTGAGACGCTATTGAAAAAGATTCCATAACAACATCGTTTATCCCGTTGCAACTGCTTCGGTAAAAGCATAACATCCTATGTTCCGATTTGAGAATCCTATATACCTCTATGCACTCGCCATCATCCCCATCATGGCAGTGCTCCATTATGGCACGGACATCATACGCCGTCGTCGCCTGAAAAAATATGGCGACCTCGAGCTCCTGAAAGCGCTGATGCCCGATGTCTCGACTTGGCGTCGCGAACTGAAGTTCTGGCTCATCAATGCAGCTTTGGCGATGATGATCATCTGTCTGGCTCGTCCGCAGTATGGCACGAAGATTGACACTCGTAAGCGCCGCGGTATTGAAGCCATTATTGCGCTTGACGTCTCCAATTCGATGCTTGCTGAGGACGTTACGCCCAGTCGTCTGGCAAAGTCTAAGATGCTCATTAGCAACCTTGTCGACAATATGACAGATGACAAGGTGGGACTTATAGTCTACTCAGGTGATGCCTACACACAATTGCCAATTACTTCGGATTATGTTTCTGCCAAGATGTTCCTTGACAACATCTCGCCATCGATGATTGGGGTGCAAGGTACAGACATCGCTCGCGCTATAGAACTGGCCACTCACAGCTTCACTCAGCAAGAGGGTGTCGGACGTGCTATTCTGGTCATTACTGATGGCGAAGACAACGAGGGAGGGGCAGTTGAAGCTGCTCGTGAGGCACAGAAGCATGGCATGAAGGTCTACGTGCTTGGTGTCGGTTCGCCCGAAGGAAGCCCCATACCTGTACCCGGAACTAACGGCTATATGACAGACAATGCGGGAAATACCGTCGTGTCGAAACTCAATGAGGACATGTGTCGTGAGATAGCGCAGGCAGGTGGTGGCGCCTACATCTATGTGGACAACAGTTCTTCTGCCCAATCTGCCTTACAGAAGCATGTCGACAAATTGGCTAAAGCTGATATGGAGGCTATGCTCTACAGCGAGTACGACGAGCACTTCGGCGATTTTGCCTGGTTGGCGCTTGTGTTGCTACTCATTGATGTGCTTCTGCTGGCGCGTAAGAATAGGGTACTCGGTCGCTACAAACTATTTAAGGCACCCTCGCGAATCGCCACTGTTGTTTTCTTATTCTTCGTCTCTGGCATCGCACCTTCAGCATTGGGGCTGGATAACACCGCCTCAGCACAGAAGAAGAATGACCGTTACTACGTTCGTCACGGAAATCGCTACTATCGCGACAGTCTCTATGCAAAGGCGCAGGTCGACTATCAGAAGGCTATCGAGAAGGACAATACTAACGCCGTCGCTCACTACAACTTAGGCAATGCCCAACTCATGCAGGGACAACCCAAGGATGCAATGAAGAGCTATGAAACGGCTGCACGTATGCAAACAGACAAACTACGTGCTGCGCAAGTCTATCACAATATGGGCGTCATCTTGCAGAGCCAAAAGCAGTTCCCTGAAGCTATCGAGTGCTATAAAAATGCGCTCAGACGTAATCCCAAGGACGATGAGACGCGCTACAATCTTGCCCTCTGCATGCATCAGTTGCAAAATCAAGATCAAAATCAAGATCAGAACAACAAGGATGATAAGCAGGGCAAGGACGACCAAAAGCAAGACCAACAGCAGCAGGAGCAACAGCAGAAACAACAACAGCAGGACGAGCAACAGCAGCAACAGCAGGATCAACCCAAGATGTCAAAGGAGAATGCCGAGCAGCTGTTGAAAGCGGCCCAGCAAGAAGAGCGGCAGACGCAGGACAAGGTAAATAAAGCTCAGCAGAAACCTCAACGTCGACAGCTCGAGAAGCAGTGGTAAGTTGGAATGGGCCAAGTTCCTAATATGCTTGTTAAGATGCCAAACTCGAAGATTCGTTATCAGTATAGTTTGAAAATGAAAACATTATATATAAACATGAAGCGTAGGAGTAAGTTGCCGACGTTGACCGTTTCCTCTCCTTGTGTGAGGGGCGTCAGGACGTCTGCTCTACTTTTGTTACTGCTATTTGTGGCGGTTCTTCCAGCATGGGCACAAGTTACTGTGCGCGTGCAGGCGCCTTCTGAAGTCATCGAAGGCGACCGTTTCCGTGTGTCCTATGTTGTCAATACTCAGGAAATCGACAATTTCACAGTCGATAAGTGGGAGGGGGTAGAAGTGCTCTTCGGTCCTTCCACGAGTCGTTCGTCCAGCTATTCGATGATTAATGGCAAGACGACCTCGTCCAGTTCTACAACCTTTACTTATACGGTCAATGCTGAGAAGAGTGGTACTTTCCATGTGCCAGCAGCAACGGCCACCGTCGAAGGTAAGGCTTACAAATCGGCCTCGCCTTCCATCACTATCTTGCCTTCAGGTAGTGGTGGACACAGCAGTAGCGGCAGTCAGCAAGGCCAATCGCAGGGGCAACCGCATGCTGGCAGTCAGGCCAATCGTATGCACACGCAGGATGTGGGGGAGAAGATTACAGGTAAAGATCTCTTTATAGCAGTCACGGCTTCCAAGAAACGCGTCTTCGAGCAAGAAGCTGTGCTACTGACCTATAAACTCTATACGTTAGTCAACGTGACCAGCCTCGATGGTAAGATGCCCGAGCTGGATGGCTTCCATGTCCAAGAACTCAACCGTCAGCGTCAACCTGAGCTCAAGATGGAGCACTATAATGGCAAGAACTACGGAACAGTTGTTTGGTCGCAATATGTGGTATTCCCTCAACAGACGGGGACGCTCACCATTCCCGAAATCAAATACGAGGCTGTTGTTGTACAACAGAACCGCAGCGCTGACCCTTTCGACATCTTCTTTGGAGGCGGTTCGATGGTACAGGAGGTGCGCAAGACCGTGATGGCGCCTGCTGTCACTCTGCAGGTCGATGCATTGCCAACGCCTAAGCCTGACAACTTTACAGGTGCTGTCGGCAAGTTCAGCATCACCTCTTCGCTGACGCCTCAGAGCCTCAAGGCTAATGATGCCACCACTCTCCGCTTGACGGTTTCGGGAACGGGCAATATGAAGCTGATGAGCGCTCCTCCCGTAGCTTGGCCAAAGGATTTCGAAAGCTATGATGCCAAGATGGAGGAGAAAACTTCTATTGGCGCCAATGGTTCGTCGGGTAAGATTCTGTTTGATTATATCGCTGTCCCTCGTCATCAGGGCAAGTATGAACTTCCTCCAGTAGAGTTCTGCTATTTCGATCCCGATGTACGTCAGTATCGCACGCTCACTACAGATGCCTACACCATCGATGTCGCAAAGGGAAAAGGTGGAGGAACGTCCTCTGCAGCTGTAAGCAAGGAAGATATCGAGTTGTTGAACTCCGACATCCGTTTCATCAAGACAGGCACACCGACCTATCAGACAGGTGAATCGGCGCTCTTTGCCTCGCGTCGTTATTGGTTGACATACGTTTTCTCATTCTTGGCTTTTGTGGCGATTGTTGTCGCCTTCCGTCGTTATGCTGTTGCAAATGCAGACCTCGCCCGTCGTCGTGGCCGCGGTGCCAGCAAGGCAGCTTCCAAGCGACTCAAGGTTGCCCGCAAGTTGATGCAGCAGAATGATGCCACAGCCTTCTACGAGGAGACGATGAAAGCTTTATGGGGCTACGTCGGCGACAAACTGAACATTCCCGTCAGCGAACTCAACAAGGAAAACGTGCGTGAGCGCCTATCGGAGCGCAGCCTCTCGACTTCGCTTACTGATCAGTTCCTGGCTACCCTCGATGAATGCGAGTTCGCTCGCTTTGCACCAGGCGACCCTGCTGCTACGATGGACAAAATCTATGCTCAAGCAGAGCAAGTT
>CADCOX010000211.1 GCA_902803195.1 uncultured Bacteroidales bacterium | reverse complement strand
TTGCTCGCGAGCGTGTCGCTTACTTTGTCATGGCGTAGACAACGTCCATGATTTGTTTGCCGAGGGCATCGGCATCGGCCATCGTGGAGGCTTCGCTGTAGACGCGGATGATGGGTTCGGTGTTTGACTTGCGCAGGTGTACCCACTTGTCGGGAAAATCAATCTTCACGCCATCGATGTCATTGACCTCCTCGTCCTTGTAGAGCTCCTTCACACGGGCGAGGATGGCGTCCACATCGGTGTCGGGGGTGAGGTCGATGCGGTTTTTGGCAATGGCGTAGGAGGGGTAGGTGGCACGCAGTTCACTGGTCTTCATGCCGCGCTTGGCCAGATAGGTGAGGATGAGAGCTATGCCTACGAGGGCATCGCGGCCATAGTGGGCAGCAGGATAGATAACGCCGCCGTTGCCTTCGCCGCCGATGACTGCGTTGGTGGCTTTCATCTTGGTAACCACGTTGACTTCACCCACGGCAGCAGCATTGTATTCGCAACCGTATTTGCGAGTCACATCGCGCAGGGCACGGGTGGAAGAGAGGTTGGAGACGGTGTTGCCAGGCGTATGCTGAAGGATGTAGTCGGCTACGGTGACGAGCGTGTACTCTTCGCCATACATAGTGCCATCTTCGCAGAAGAGAGCCAGACGGTCGACGTCGGGGTCTACCACGAAAGCGATGTCGTAGCCGCCTTTCTGCATGAGAGCCTTGATGTCGCCAAGGTTCTTTTCCAAGGGTTCGGGATTGTGCTGGAAGTCGCCCGTCGGTTCGCCATAGAGGCAGGTGACGGTCTCCACACCGAGTTGCTCCAGCAGTTTGGGCAGGATGACGCCTCCGACGGAGTTGACGGTGTCAAGAGCAACGCGGAACTTGCGAGCACGGATGGCTTCTACGTCCACGAGGGCAAGGTCCTTGACGAGGTCGATGTGGCGTTGGTCGTAGCTGTTGTCCTCGCGATAGTGGCCGAGGTGGTCAACGTCGGCATACTCAAAGTCCTCAGCAGCAGCGATGCGCAATACTTCGGCACCTTCGGCGGCATTAAGGAATTCGCCATCAGAGTTCAGCAGTTTCAGGGCGTTCCACTGACGGGGGTTGTGAGAGGCGGTGAGAATGATGCCACCGCAGGCTTTCTCCATCGTCACAGCCAATTCGGTGGTGGGCGTAGTAGCAAGTCCGATATTGACGACGTCGAAGCCCATGCCCATGAGCGTGCCGCAGACGACATTCTTCACCATCTCGCCTGAGATGCGGGCATCGCGACCAACGACTATCTTATTGGTGCCAATAGTTTCGGTCTTACGGATGAGGGTGGCATAAGCCGAGACAAACTTGACGATGTCCAAGGGGTTCAGGGTGTCGCCTGCACGGCCACCGATGGTGCCACGGATGCCGGAAATGGATTTGATGAGAGTCATGTTGAAGTAAGTTTATGAAATGATTAGGTTTTTCGGTGTTATTCGACTGCAAAGTTAGCGATTATTTAGACACGCAGGCTCAGAGGAGCATAGAAAAAAGTGTTAAATATGCGATAAAACGAAAAAAACGGCCTTGTATTGCAAGGATGCCCACGAAAATGACTATCTTTGTAGCCCAAACAAAAGTTTTCGGACATGAAGCATCAACGCTCGGCACTCATGTGCGCGTTCCTTTTATTCAATTGTGTGGTTGGCCTGATGGCACAGATGCCGCAGGCCACGCCTTCGACGCTGGATGGGTGGGCCGACAGGCTGACGCGCTTTGGCAACGCTGTGCCGCAAGAGAAGGTGTTCGTGCACATGGACAACACGTGCTACTTCCTGGGCGATACCATCTGGTATGCAGCCTACACGCGCCGCACCGACAAAGACGTGCCCTCGAACGTCAGCCGCGTACTCTATGCCGAACTTTACAACCAGGATGGCTATTTGGTGGAGCGCCAGCTGGTGGAAATGAAGAATGGAAAGGGCCACGGCAACTTTGTGTTGGCCGATACGCTCTATGGCGGCTACTATGAGTTGCGCGCTTATACCCGGTGGCAACTCAACTGGGGCCAGCAGCAGCATCCCCATACGAAGTTCGCCGAGAAATGGTTCTTTAACAAAGCAATGGCACGCGAGTATTATCGTGACTACGACAAACTCTACTCGCGCGTGTTCCCCGTCTACAGCAAACCGAAGGTGGCGGGCGAGTTTTACCACGATATGACGGTGCGTCCGCTGCGTCGCGTCTACAAAGAAGAGGACAAGTCGGGGCTGGTGCTATCGTGCTATCCCGAAGGCGGTCGCCTTGTAGGCGGCGCGCCGTGTCGCTTGGCTTTCGAAGTGGCAACGGAGGAAGGCGAATGGCAGACGGGATCGTTGCGCATCCTTGACAGCAATGGCGCGGTAGTGACTGAGGGTCAAACCGTCAGCCGCGGACGTGGCAAAGTAAGTTTCGCGCCACAGGCGGGAGCCTCCTACACAGCCCTTTTCACTACCCCAGATGGCCGTACGGCTAAATCCGAGGTGAAGCGTGTAGCCGCCGATGGCGTAGCCCTCAGTGTGGAGCGGCAGGCCGACGAGTGGGTGGTCAACATACAGCCTCGAGGCGTTGCAGCCCAGCAGGCGTTGGGGCTGACGCTCATGCACGAGGGTAGGGTAGAACGCTTTGAACCATTAGATGCGATGACTGATGGCGAAGCGACACTCCGCTATAGGATAGACCAACTGCCAGCGGGTGTCAATCAGGCAACGGTCTTCGATGCGCAAGGACGCGTATGGGCCGACCGCCTCTTCTTTGTAGCTAAACCAACGCTTACTCAACCATCGCTAACCATCAGCGGCGTCAAGTCTGAATATCAGCCCTACGAGCAAGCCTCTCTTCAGATTGAGTGCCCGACGATTTCGTCGTCGGGCGAAGCCCCCACCCTTTCACTCTCCGTCCGCGATGCGGGCGCACAAGATTATACGTTCGACAATGGCAACATTCTGACAGAGATGCTGTTGTCATCGGAGATCAAAGGCTTCGTGCCTGATGCCGCTTATTTCTTTGAGCGCGATGACGAAGAGCATCAAGTAGCTCTCGACCTGCTGATGATGACGCAAGGCTGGCGGCGCTTTGACTGGCACACGATGGCTACACCCGGAGCCTTCACTCTCAGCCATCCCGCCGAGTACACACAAGTGCTCTCGGGCATAGTACACAAGTACACCGGGGCCAATAAGGAGGACGAGATACGCGAAAAGGATCTGGCTGATCACCAACAATTCATGGAGGCTGACGCGCAGGACCTGCAAAGCCAGTGGGACGCCATGGATGCGGCTGAGGGCGACCAGTTGGAGATGAGCAACGAGGAGGCCTTCAACCAACTATTGGAGAGTACCCGTAACTATCAGGTGCGCGAAGGGCAGCACCGGGTAACGGGCGACATGGCTGCCGCACGTTTTTATGAGGACGAAGGCCGACTGAAGCATGAGGTACAAGTGCATGCCGAGTTTGTGCAGCCCGGCTCCAAAGAGGGTGTCATAGGCGATGCCGTCACACAGAAGGGGCGTTTCCGCATGCAGGTGCCTGACTTCGAGGGCTACTGCCTACTCTACCTAGGCGCAAGTGACACTACTCAATGGCGAAAGGGCGAGAAGCATATGTGGGTATCGATGGATGAGGAGGAATACCCTGAGTTCTACGTGCGGCTCTCTTTCCCCTATCCTCGTTTCGTCAAACCCTATAACTACTATCACACGCAATATGCTCCCACTCCCGAGGGCGTGACACAAGCGCTGGACTTCGTCCCCGATGGTGGTACGGTAATGAACACCGTCACCGTGCGGGCACGGCGACGGGGCCTGCGTGCCTTTGATGCCACGAAACCTGCGTTCGTCTTGGACGCCTACGAAGCCTTCAACGAGGTGGTCGACGCGGGTCTCAGCGTGGCTTGGTTCCAAGGTCATGACCGTTTCATGACCGACATCGCTCGCACCTATATTGGCGATATGAACATGGAACGCACTTACCCGATGGAGGCGCGTTACAACACGAAGAACAGCACCTTCTACCACTCGCCTAGCGTGCTCAATGAGTACAACTACCTTTACAACCTCGACAAAGTCTACGTCTACACTGATTATTCGCCACGCCGCGAAGGTAGTACGGCCTTCAGCCAGGACAATCAACCCACGGTGACCATCGATCTGCGCCGCCCCGAAGATCAGGGTAAACGAGTAACCTATCGTGATCGCCGTTATGTGCTACAGGGTTTCAACGTGGCTGATGACTTCTACCAACCCGACTATAGCCAACATCCCCTGCCCCAAGGGCAGCAGGACTATCGCCGCACGCTCTATTGGAATCCCAACCTGAAGCTCGATGACGAAGGCCGCGCCACCGTCACCTTCTTCACGGGCAGCAGGCCGACAACCATTGCCGTGGATGCCAACGGGCAGGCGGCAGATGGAACCTTGCTGAGAAACTAACAGAAAAAGACCCTCCCCTCACCCTCCCTTGTAGGGAGGGAGTGGTCACCTAACTAAGAAATGAAGATTAATAACAACTTATAGCAAAAGTATCTGCTCCCTCCCTACAAGGGAGGGCAGGGGGTGGGTCTGCTCTTTTACACTTATGAACGACAAACTACTTGCCATCGTCGACCAGTTCGCCATCCGTGGAACGGTCGCCGAAATCAAACCCCTCGGTGAGGGACTCATCAACGACACGCTCCTCGTGAAAACTGCTGAGGCCGATGCGCCTAACTACGTTCTGCAGCGCGTTAACACCAATGTCTTTCCCGACGTGGACATGCTCATGAACAACATTCGCGCCGTCACAGACCACATCCGCAAGAAACTGGAGGCACGCGGTGAGCAAGACATCGACCGCAAAGTGTTGACCTTTGTACCACTTAAGTCCGATGCTTCCAAACTCTACACGACCGTTGATGGCGAGCCCTGGCGCCTAATGGTCTTCATCAACGATGCTGTAACCAAACAGGCCGTCAATCCCGAGTCCAGTGAGGCTGCCGGCGAGGCGTTCGGTGAGTTTCAGGCTATGCTGGCTGATATCCCTGTTGAACTCGGAGAGACCATCAAAGACTTCCACAACATGGAATTCCGCCTCGAGCAACTCAAAGAGGTTATTGCCAAAGACCCTGCAGGACGCGTAGCCTCAGTGCAGCCTATCATCGACGAACTGCTCAGCTATGCCGACGAGATGACTCTGGCCGAGCGGCTCGGACGCGAGGGTAAACTGCCTAAGCGCATTTGCCACTGCGACACGAAGGTTAACAACATGATGTTCGACAAACAGGACCGTGTGCTTTGCGTCATCGACCTCGACACCGTCATGCCAAACTTCATCTTCTCGGATTACGGCGATTTCCTTCGTACGGCTGCTAACTTCACTGCTGAAGATGACCCTGACCTTTCAAAGGTGGGCTTCAACATGGAGATCTTCAAGGCCTTTACCCGCGGTTATCTACGCTCTGCAAAGAGTTTCCTCACTCCTACAGAGAAAGAACTACTGCCTTATGCAGCCACGCTCTTCCCCTATATGCAGGCTGTGCGTTTCCTCTGGGATTACATCAGCGGGGATAAGTATTGGAAGTGCCGCTATCCTGAACACAACCTTGATCGTGTGAAGAACCAGCTCGCCCTCTTCAAGAGTGCCTATGCACTTAAAGATGAGATGGCAGCATTTATTGCGGAACAGTAAGCCCATTTGGGATTACATTAAGAAAAGAATCTCCAAGACTTCACTGTCCCGGAGATTCTTTTCTTTTATATGCAGGTGAACCTTAATAGATAATCATAGACAATATATAGGCGACCAGTGTAGAGACGCTCACGCTGATAAGGCCTGGCATCATGAAGGAGTGGTTGAGCAGGTATTTTCCAATGACCGTGGTGCCTGAGCGGTCGAAGTTGACCGTGGCAATATCCGACGGATAGTTAGGGATGAAGAAGTAGCCGTAGACAGACGGGAACACACCCAACAGTACGGGGCCGGGAATGCCCAGTTTGTAGGCTAGCGGTAGCATCGCCACGACCACTGCACCTTGAGAGTTGATGAGCACCGATACGAGGAAAAATACGATGGCAATGGACCAAGGATACTGTGCTACGATACCTTCAAGAGCCCTTTGGATTTCGAACATATAATTAGAGAAATACGTATCGGCCATCCAGGCGATACCATAAATGGCGACCACGGCGACCATACCCGACTGCCATACAGGTCCGGATACGGCTTTTTTAGGTTGTGCTTTGCAAAAGATAATCATCAACGCGGCTGCAGTAATCATCACAATCTGGATGACCACGTTCATCTTCAGGTCCACGATGCCTTCTTCAGTAAAGCCTTTGACTACTACACCTGCTCGCGCTAAATCCTGCGCTGAGATGACTGCTCCATCGGTGATAGAGAGGTCGCCAGCGCCTTTGATGGCCATAATCTGGCCGTAATTAGGAAGCAGATTAGGGAA
>CADCOX010000210.1 GCA_902803195.1 uncultured Bacteroidales bacterium | reverse complement strand
CGTGGAAGGCGCCCTCTCGTTCTACTACGACCCCAAGTTTGAGCCATACATCTACCAGACTCGCTCGACCATCATCCTCGTGCCATCTACGTTCCAACCGGCTCAGCCCGTGCAGGCCACCCTCGTCCGCGTCGACGACCCTCGCATGGCTATCGGCCGACTGCTCAGCCTCTACGAGAGCATGAAACCTAAGCGTACAGGCATCGACCCGTTGGCTTATGTGGCACCAACAGCCAAGATCGGCAAGGACGTCTACCTGGCACCCTTCTCCGCTGTTGGCGACGGCGCTGAGATTGGCGACGGCACGGCCCTTCATCCCCACGCCACCGTGGGAGCTGGCGCCAAGATCGGCAAGGACTGCATCCTCTATGCCAACTGCACTGTCTACCACGACTGCCGTGTTGGCGACCGTTGCATCCTGCATGCCGGTAGCGTTGTGGGTGCCGACGGCTTCGGCTTCGCCCCCAGTGAGGAAGGTTACGAGAAGATTCCGCAGATTGGCATCGCCGTGCTCGAGGACGACGTGGAGTTGGGCGCCAATGCCTGCGTAGACCGCGCCACGATGGGTGCTACCATCATCCATAGCGACGTGAAGATTGACAACCTCGTGCAGATTGGTCACAACGTTGAAGTGAAGAGCCACACCGTGCTTTGTGCACAAGTGGGCATAGCCGGCTCGACAACTGTCGGCGAGTGGTGCACATTCACGGGACAAGTGGGCGTTGCGGGGCACATCACCGTAGCCGACCGTACCACTTTGGGCGCGCAGACAGGCTTGCCCGGCAACGTTCGTAAACCCGGACAGACATTGATGGGCTACCCTGCCATGGACCCCAAAGTGTTTGCCCGCTCGTCGGCCGTCTTCAAGACGTTGCCCGATATGGCCATCCAATTGCGACAACTCCAAAAAGAGGTGGAGGAGTTGAAGAAGTTGAAAAGTTGAAACGATGAAACGTTGAGAAATTGAAAAGTTGAGAAGTTGAGAAATTGAAAGAGAAGTTGAGATATAGTGAGGTTGAACAGTGAGAATTTGAAAAATTGAAATAATGCTAAAACAAAATACATTAGGCGGCAGTTTCACACTCCATGGCAAAGGACTCCACACGGGTCTGAACCTCGTTGTGACCTTTAACCCCGCCCCCGAGAACTTCGGCTACAAGATTCAGCGCATCGATCTGCCTGACGAACCCATCATCGACGCTGTGGCCGAGAATGTCGTGGAGACGACGCGTGGCACAGTCCTTGCTAAAGGCGATGCACGCTGCTCCACAGTCGAGCACGCCTTGGCCGCTCTTTATGCCCTCGGCGTCGACAACTGCCTCATTCAGGTCAATGGTCCTGAGGTTCCCATCCTCGACGGTTCGGCCGAGATCTATGTCGAGAACATCCGCCGCGTGGGTGTCGTAGAGCAGAATGCGCCAAAAGACTACTACATCGTACACAAGAAGATTGAAGTGCGCGATGACGAGTCGGGCAGCATCATCACCATCCTGCCTGATGAGCAGTTCAGCATCACGGCCATGATTGCCTTCCAGTCGAAAGTCCTCAGCTCGCAGTTTGCCACGCTCGACGACATGTGCCTCTTCGAGAAAGAAATTGCACCGGCCCGCACCTTCTGCTTCGTGCGTGAGATCGAGATGATGTTGGCTGCAGGTCTCATCAAGGGAGGCGACCTCGATAATGCCATCGTCATCTACGAGCAGCCCAAGACACAGGAAGAGCTCGACCATTTAGCCGACCGCATCGGTGCGCCTCATCACGAAGCCTCCGAACTGGGTTTCTTGCAGCCCAAGCCTCTCGTTTGGGAGAACGAACCCGCACGCCATAAGCTCCTCGACATCATCGGCGACATGGCACTCATAGGCAAACCCATCAAGGGACGCATCATCGCCACTCGCCCTGGCCACACCGTCAACAACAAGTTCGCTCGGCTGATGCGCAAGGAGATTCGTGCTCACAAGGTGCAAGCGCCCTTCTACGATCCCAACAAGGCTCCCGTCATGGACATCAATCGCATCCGCCATTTGCTGCCTCATCGTTATCCGATGCTCTTCGTGGACAAGGTCATTGAGATGGACGCCAACAGCATTGTGGGCGTGAAGAACGTCACGGGCAACGAGCCTTTCTTCCAAGGCCACTTCCCTTCAGAGCCCGTCATGCCAGGCGTAGTACTGATTGAAGCGCTCGCGCAGACAGGCGGCTTGCTCGTACTTAGCAATCTAGAGGAACCCGAGAAGCATAGCACCTATTTCCTACGCATCGACAACGCTAAGTTCACACAGAAAGTAGTGCCAGGCGACACCCTCCTTTTCAAGGCTGCTTTCACCGCTCCCTTCCGTCACAATATCGCCCAGATGCACGGATACGTCTTCGTAGGCGAGAACATCGTCGCCGAAGCCAACCTTGTGGCACAGGTGATCAAGAACGATTAACAGCATATGGGTTATGCAGCCCTCAACATTAAACCATTAACCATTAACGAAACATGATTAGTCCCCTCGCATACATCCATCCCGAAGCTAAGATTGGCGAAAACGTAGAGATTGGCCCCTTCTGCTACATCGATCGAGGCGTCGAGATTGGCGACAACAACACGCTGATGAACAGCGTCACCGTGCTCTATGGTGCTCGCATCGGTTCGGGTAACGTCATCTTCCCCGGCGCCGTCATCAGCGCCGTGCCCCAAGACCTCAAGTTCCGTGGCGAAGACACGCTCGCCATCATCGGCGACAACAACAAGATCCG
>CADCOX010000209.1 GCA_902803195.1 uncultured Bacteroidales bacterium | reverse complement strand
CGACAGCAACTGGAACGACCCCGATGAGCTCCACAACAACATTGCCATACTTGGTTACAACAGATACCGTTTGGCAAACGTCACCCTCCAGGGCCGCAAACTCTATAAGGACGGCTGCTGGAACACCATCTGCCTGCCCTTCGACCTTTTTGACGAGGACAGCTCCGACGACCTCACCTTCACGGGCACTCCCCTCGAGGGGGCCACGGTGAAGACGCTCGAGAGCAGTTCGTTCGACGAGCACACGGGCACGCTGAACCTCGTCTTCTCAGAGGGAAGCAAGAAGAGCATCGAACCCGGCATACCCTACATCGTCAGATGGCCCGATGACGGCACCGTCATCGAGAACCCCAAGTTCAACCACGTGGCCATCGAGTACGACCCCGAGGACCCCACCGTCGTCATCGGACAGGAAGGAGTGGACGCTGTCACCTTCGGCGGCAACTACATCCAGAGCACCTTCCCAAAGTACGACGAAGGCTACACGAACGTCCTCTACATGGGAGCCAACAACAAACTCCGCTATCCCGATGGCACAGCCGACATGTTCACCATCAACTGCTTCCGTGCCTACTTCCTTCTGCGTGACGACCTCGTAGCCAGCGACCTGAAGGAGAGCCCCGTCAAGAACTTCACACTCGACTTCAGCGACGGCACGACTACGAGGATTGAGACAATGGATAATGGACACTGGACAATGGGCAATGAAATGGTAAATGGTAAATGGTACGACCTCAGCGGACGGGAAATAGTAAATAGTAAATCCTTAAATAGTAAATTGCCAAGGGGTGTTTACGTCCGCGATGGCAAAAAAATCATCATCAAGTAAAGGAACAAACGACAAAAGATACCACAATGAAAAAGAACTATCAGAAGCCCGACATGCGCATCGAGCAGCTTCAGAGCGCCACCTCGTTGCTCGTCGACAGCGTGACAGTCATCACCGATGGCGGCAGCGACACCGACATCGAATATGGTGGCGGAGGCAACGAACCCGCACGCGTCCGCGAGAGTGGCGACTGGGGAGACATCTGGGAGTAACGGACGTTGCCGCTACGGCTAATGACAGGGGATGTGCACAAGCGCATCCCCTGTTCGCGTTCCTACTGCCCTCAGCGATGCTTCAGAGGGTGAAAAGGAGACCGGGAGCCAACTCAAGCTGCATCCGAGGGAGCGAGTTCCCCAAAGGGTGTCGAAGAGAGCAAAAGACGATGGAATCGGTTGTTTCAGCTATTATCAACTTGGCAATGATAGAGAGATTAAACCACAAATCCCAAAAGGGCGATAGGCGATGAGTGTCTTTCGTTCGAGGGCATTTCTATGATTTGCCCTTGAATGACTTAGACCTTATCGGTCATCCCAATAGAGGCAAAGCCCAACACGTATAGACGCTTGCGGTTATGCCATTATTGGCAAAACGCAATGCGTATAGTCGCAACCAGTCATCCCAATAGTGGCAAAACCAAAAGCATATTAAAGTACGAATGGCGATGCCTAATGACTAGCATGCATGAGGAGGAAAAGCTTTGCTGTAGCATCCACGCGGCTGAAACTCTGCTTTTAATAGGTAGAGAATCTGCAATTTGTCCCTCAATACCCTACATTTTGTCTGCAGAGCCATTTATTTGTCGGACAAACGCCTGCAATTTGTCCTTCCTTTTGGTCGAATGAACAAAAAAGACTACCTTTGCGCGCTAATAAATATATACACGCGTAATAACTTTATGAATTCACAAACCCTCATCTACCTGCTCATCGGCATCATTGTGATGCTGGTTGGCATAGTTGTCTTCCTCATGTGGCGCATGCTACTGAAGAACAACGAGCTTAGACAGAAGAACGACGTCATCGTGCGAGAAGTGCGCCGCAATCAAACGCTCATCGACCGGGCCGTTCAGCACGGCCTCAATCGTGCAGCCCTATTCTGAGGAGAGGATATAACCACTCACCAAGTTCAACAAAAATGTCAGAAATAACAAGAATACACATCATGAAAAAGAAAGTATTTTGCTTGATAGCAGCCCTGTTCACCTTCGTGACGGGCATTTATGCACAGGCCGAAGAGTCCATTACCAATGGCACGTGCGGTGACTGTATCTGGACTTTCGACGCGGACAAAAATGTAATGACCATCAGCCCCGTCGCAGGAGGCACAGGGCGTTTGGCCGACTTTCCCGACGTCATGGAGGCCGTGAACCAAGACGGAGATCTTGACTATGAGGCTCAAGCTGAGTTGCTCAAAAGGCCGTGGAGCGCTCACAGTCAAGAAATCAAACAATTGATTATTGAAGACGGTGTGACCTACATCGGCAACTGG